>CAJOFP010000267.1 GCA_905233795.1 uncultured Oscillibacter sp.
ACTGGCCTTGCAAATACATGAGGAATTAAAAGCGCTGGCGAAACCGGGGATTCGCTGCGCGTGTTTATATGGCGGCGCGTCCATCGGCGGACAGTTAAACGAATTAAAGCGGCGGCCACAGATTATCACGGCCACGCCGGGGAGACTTTCGGATCACATGAAGCGCCGGAGCGTTCGGATCGAGACGGCTCAGACTGTAATCTTAGACGAGGCGGACAGAATGTTGGACATGGGATTTGTCCGTGATGTCACGCAATTATTAGATAAAATGCGAAAAAGACGCAATTTATGCCTGTTTTCGGCGACGATTTCACGCGAAGTCATGGATATAGCGTGGGTTTATCAGCGGGACGCGGTGGAAATCACGGTTCAGGCGCAGGACGAGAACAAGCCGGATATTCAGCAATTTCGCATGGAAGTCGCGCCGGACGGAAAAGCCGACGCCATCGCCGCGATTTTAAACGAAACCGGATTTGACCGTTGCATGGTCTTTTGCAATACCAAAGGCTCGGCGGAAAGAATCGCGTATTTTTTGCGCCAACGAAATATACAGGCTGAACGCGTTCACGGCGATATTCCGCAAAAACAGCGCGAAAAAGTTATGAGACAATTTCGGGAGGGGAAATTGCGCGTCTTTGTCGCCACGGATGTCGCGGCGCGGGGAATCGACATAGACGGCGTTGACATCGTATTTAACGCGGATGTGCCGGACGAAAATCAGGAATATATTCACCGCATAGGCCGGACGGGACGGGCGAAACGGCAGGGCGTCGCCGTGACGCTTTGCGGCGATTTCCCGTCCAGAATCCGCGTGGACGATATAGCCCGCAAGACCGGCAATATCATCACGCCCGTTCGTTTCGGCCCCGACGGGAAACTGGAGCCCGTGACTTGATATTTTAATATATAAATATTTATATATTTTGTATAATATATATTATGAATCTTAAATATTTATTAAATAAAAAACCGGTTTCACAAACGCGAACCGGTTTTTTATTTTTATATATTAATTTATATTTTTTATATTTTAAATAATTTTAAATATTTAAAATTATTTTTTATTTTCGCGCATTTGATCGAATACGCCGGAGACTTCCGCGTCCGGCTCCCCGGTGGCGAGGCTGACGATAATCATCATGACGGACGCGACAATAAAGGCGGGCAGTAATTCATAAATAGCGAACGCGCCGCCCATCGGGGCGATTAAGAATTTCCAGATAAATACCATCAGACCGCCGGACGACATTGCCGCCAACGCGCCGTATTTATTTGACTTTCTCCAGAACAGAGCGAATAAAACCGTCGGGCCGAACGCCGCGCCGAATCCCGCCCACGCGAACGAGACCACCCGGAACACGGAACTGTTGGGATTCCATGCTAAAAATACGCTGATAATAGCGATAATAATTACAGTCAGACGGGCGGCGATCATTTCGGCGCGGGCGGAGATTTGAATTTTCAGGAAATCCCGCGCCAAATCCTGAGATACGCTGGACGCCGCCGCCAAAAGCTGGGAATCGGCTGTTGACATCGTGGCGGCGAGAATGCCGGCCAGAATCACGCCGGCCATCAAAGCCAATAAAATTCCGTGTTGGCTCATCAAATTAGCGAGCTGGACAATAATCGTCTCCGAATCGGCTGAAGTCGTCAAAACCGGAACTTTCCCCGCGAGAGATACGCTGTAACCGATAATGCCGATAAAAATCGCTATGCCCATAGATAACACAACCCATACGGACGCGATACGGCGGGATAAATTTAACTCATTTTCGTCACGAACCGCCATGAAACGCAGTAAAATATGCGGCATTCCGAAATAACCAAGACCCCACGCGAGCGTTGAGACAATCGGCAGGAATCCGTAAGACCCGGCGGTCCCGGACGCGGGATCGTAACCCTGTGTGAGATTTAAATATCCCGGCAGAGCGCGGGCGTTTTCCATCACGACGCTCATGCCGCCCGCCTGTTGAATCCCGAAAAATACCACGACCACAAGCGCGATGCTCATAAATACGCTTTGAATCAAATCCGTTGTCGAGACGGCAAGAAAGCCGCCCAATACGGTATAAGTGATAATAATCACCGCGCCGACGACCATTGCCAAATGATACTCGACGCCGAATAACGAATTAAACAGCGTCCCGACGGCTTTGAAGCCTGAGGCCGTATAGGGGATAAAAAATATTAAAATAACAAGAGCCGCTATGAGAGACAAAATATTTTTGTTATCGCCGTAACGCCGGGCGAAAAATTCCGGGAGGGTAATCGCGCCCAGTTTCGCCGAATAACGCCGAATCCGGCGGGCGACAATCAGCCAGTTTAAATACGTCCCGACGGCCAATCCAATCGCCGTCCAGCCGACTTCCGCCACGCCGCATAAATACGCCAGTCCGGGCAGACCCATTAATAAATAACTGCTCATGTCCGACGCTTCCGCGCTCATCGCCGTTACAATGGGGCCTAATTTGCGTCCGCCGAGATAAAATTCCGACGAATTTTCGCCGCTTCCTTTCCGGCTGAACCAAACGCCGATAAATACCATCGCCATGAGATAAATCACAATCGTACTGATAATTAAAAATTGCGCGTTTGTCATGATTCTTCCATCTCCTTTTTTATTTTTTAATTATTTTTTGATTATTTACTTTTGATCCCGTTTGATTTTATATATTATCCATTACGCGCCGCGGCGCCCGTCGCGCAATCGACAAGTCGGGATTATAGCACAGCGAAAACAAGAATGAAAGACAGAATCTGTTATAGAATTTATTCTATACGATATAATTGCGCCACAATTATTTTAAACAAGACGAATTTTAAATTTTAATTTTAACTCTAAAAATTTTTTTATAAAATCTTAGCTTAAAAATAATCATAAAATAAAAATAAAAATCCGCGCTGAACCGGGTATATATTTACCCTGATTCCACACGGATTTTTTATTTTATCAATATTTTATAATTTTATTATAATTTAAATTAATTTAAATCACGCGTCCGCGTAGATACTGCCGGGGCCGCGTTCCATTGCGATAGACCCGCTCCGGGCGATTTCCAGTATTTCACAATCCGACAGCGTGTCGATTAAAGCCTTGTTTTTCGCGGGCGTCCCAAAGACCGCGATAGTCAGAGACTCCCGGCAAATATCAATAATTTTCGCCCGAAAGATATTGGCGATTTGAATAATTTCCTCCCGGTCGTCGCGGGTACGGGTACGGATTTTAATTAACGCGATTTCCCGCCGGATAGAATTTCCGGAATCTAAAACGCGCACGGCCAAGACGGGCAATAATTTGCCGCATTGCGCGGCGATTTGATCAATTAAGCGTTCGTCCGTTAAAAGCTCAATCGAAATGCGCGTAATGCCGGGGCGGTCCGTCTCGCCGGATACGATGGATTCAATATTATAGCCTTTGCGGGAGAATAACCGCGCCACTTGGCTTAATACGCCGGGGATGTCCTGTACTAAAATACAGAGCGTATAGCGTTTCTTATGAGAATCAAATTCTTTTTTCATGTGTTATATATCCCCCCTGTTTTTATTATTTTTTATAAATTTAAAATTTTTATAATTTAAATAAATTAAATTAATATAATTAATTTAATAAAAATTTCGTGACAGGCGTCCCGGCGGCGACCATAGGACGAACCATTTCGTCTATATTTAAAATACAGTCAATCACGGCGCCGGCATTGAGTTCCAACGCCTCGGCGAACGCCTGTTCCATCTCTTGGAGATTATGAACCCGGAATCCGCGCAGTCCGTAGGCTTCAGCCAATTTCACAAAATCAGGACCGCGATCCAGCGTCGTTTCGGAAAATCGCTTGTGATAGATTAAATTCTGCCATTGCCGCACCATGCCCAGCGTACCGTTATTAAAAATAACGGAAATAATCGGCAGTTTATAATGCTCCACAGTAGCGAGTTCATGACAGTTCATACGAAAACAGCCGTCGCCGCTGAGATGCAAAACACGTTTCGCGGGATTGCCGGTTTGGGCGCCAATCGCCGCGCCGAGTCCAAATCCCATTGTACCGAATCCGCCGGATGTCAAAAGCTGTCGTTCCCGGCGGGGATGTTCTGTCGATTACGCGCATAACCTGTTCCGGCGTCAAATCGCCGTCTGATAAAGAAGATAAATTATTCTCAACGGGACGAAGCGCGAAAATACGCTTTTTCCAGTCCTCGTGATTCTGACGCGGCAGACGGGCGTTTATCGCCGGGAGAATCTCTCGAACGTCGCCTATAATATGATGATCCGTTAAGATATTTTTATCAATTTCAGACGGGTCAATATCAATCTGGACGATTTGCGCGTGTGACGCGAAAGTATTTGGATCCGTCGCCACGCGGTCAGAAAATCGACAGCCAACAGCGATTAACAAGTCGCATTCGTCGCAAGCCGTATTCGACGCCAAAGACCCGTGCATTCCGATCATTCCTGTAGATAACGGATGATCCCCGGCCAGTCCGCCGCCGCCCATGACCGTAATGGCGACAGGCGCGTCCAATTTTTCCGCGAAAGTCAAAAACTCTCGATGGGCGCGTCCGCGTACAACGCCGCCGCCGCAGATTAAAAACGGCTTTTTCGATTCCTGAATTAAATCAATTAAATATTCTATATCTTTTTCATCCGGCGCGGGCGGAGCCAGACGCTTTTGTAAAGTTCTGATATTTTCCAGCGTATCGGCCTGACGCGATTTTAAAACCGGCGTATATTCAATCATTTGATCCGGCGCCGTGACGTTTTTCAGAAAATCAATCAAGACCGGGCCGGGGCGTCCGGACTCGGCGATCAAAAACGCCTCCCGCATGACAGACGGGATTTCGGCGGCGTCCCGGACTAAAAAAGTCGCCTTTGTAATCGGCATGGCGATTCCCGTTATATCCACTTCCTGAAAGGCGTCGCGGCCCAGTAAGCTCTCGCCGACATTGCAAGTGATAAACACCACGGGGGAAGAATCCAAATGCGCCGTGGCGATTCCCGTGGTCAGATTCGTCGCGCCGGGGCCCGAAGTGGCGAAACAGACGCCCGTTTTCCCTGTGGATCTCGCGTAACCGTCGGCGGCGTGGGCGGCGCCTTGTTCGTGTGACGTGAGAATATGGCGAATCCGGTCACGATAATCATAAAGTTCGTCATATAAATTTAAAATCGTTCCGCCGGGATAGCCAAAAACCGTATCGACGCCCTGTTCCAGCAGACATTCCAAAATAGCTTGTGTCGCTCGGATTTTCAATTCCAATTCCCTCCCTGAATTATTATTAAATTAATTATTATAATTATTATTATAAATATCGCGCTTG
>CAJOFP010000268.1 GCA_905233795.1 uncultured Oscillibacter sp.
GGGGCTGACAATCCAGTATTCCCGAACACCGTGTTTCTCATATACGGCTTTTTTGTGACCCTTATCGTTTTTTCCCGTACTGGGAGAAAGCACTTCCACAACCAGATCAGGCGCGCCGTGTACGCCGTCCGGTTTCACTTTGTCCGGATCGCAGACAATCATACCGTCCGGCTGATATTCTTCCGCGTCATCCTCCAAATAGAGGGCTTCCCGATCCGGGAACGGCTCGCATTTGCGATCCCCCAGATAGGTACGAAATAAATGATAAATATTTCCCGTTACCCGATTATGATTAGAAGTAGGCGTGGCCATCATGACAATTTCGCCGCCGATCACTTCCTCCAGCGGCTCCAGTTTATACGCCAAATTGCTCTCCATAATAATACTCATCCTTTCCGCCCCGATCAGATTTTTTATTTTTCTGATAGGATTCATATATTTTTCAATCTTTCCTTGTCATTCGGGTATTTCTTCCCGTTATCGGCTCCCGGATTCTTCGATTTGTCCCTGATTCCCGCGATAATATGCCCGCGCCATACAATGGATATGATCAAATCGCGCCAATCTTCCTGAAAATCTGTGGGAATTTCACGATAACTGTCTATCATTTCAGCTTCTCGCGGTGACAGGTCATATTTTATTTAAATACCCCTCAATTTTGATTATATTTTGACCTTAAATCGGAAATTCCACTCTTTTGACCGAAGAGTGGAATTAAAAATCTTTCCGCGGTTATGAATACAGTTTCGCGCCTTTTTTGCGATTGCATTTCCAGCAAAGCGTTTGAAGGTTTTCCTCTGTAGTCAGACCGCCTTTTGCGATAGGAACAATATGATCTACTTCCAACAAGAGATTAGGTTCATTCATCGTGGAATTACCGCACAGTTTACAAGTGTTTTCATCCCGCTCAATAATAGAACGTCTTAGGTTCGGCGTCATTAGCCGCCGTTGACCCTCCGCGCTCTTTTTAAATTTGACGCGTTCCGATAAATAATTAATAAACCGCTCCAGCATGTCCATGTCCATCGTTATGTCAAATTGCGTACCGGAATTTCCACCGGCGCTGATATATCGGAAAGAAAATACAGGAAAGAATAATTCGTCAAATTTAAATTCATCGAAACCGAGTTCACGATCAAGCCGTTCTGAAAAGAAAGCCTTGATAATCCACGGAATATCATTTGCAATGTCATTGAGAATTTTTTCACGCTTGCGCCGGGATAATTCTTTGCCCTCTTCAGCGGCGGCGAAGTTATTCAGAATTTCACCAAACTGTTCGAGCGACGCCTCATCTTCTTTGATATTAAAATATTTGCATATATATTTGAAAGGCTGTTTCCGGGCGTTGTCGCAGACTGTACGAGAGCAATCGTAAATCGTCGGCGCGTATTTAGCGTTCGCTATACTTTTTCGTTTATAATCATGTTGTCCGACGTTGCTGTAAGTCGTTTCGCCATAGTCAGTTTTTTTAATACGAACGTAAGATGAACGTAATTCCTCAATATGCGCGTTCAATTCATTACAATCCACAATATATTCGCTTATACTGTTTTTAATCGCATTGAATTTTTCCCCTTTGAAATAAATCCGGGAATAAATATAAACTCCTAAAATAATAATCGACAATACAGCGATAACAGGAATTGCAATACTGGCAACCGCAATAACCGCGCCAATTACGAGGCAGATTACTAAAAATCCAAATAATACCTGCATTTATCTATCTCCTTTCATTTTTCAATATTTTTTAGAAATTCGCGCAAAATATAAGCGCCCGCCCGGAGATGGTGGCTCCGAACGGGCGTTTTATTCGCAAAGCGGGAAATCCCGCAAAGCAACTATATGAATGAAATATAGAGCCACCATCTCTACGTTCGGCAGAATAACACATTTTTCCGCCGCTGTCAATCCCTAATTTCGCACAACGCGATTTTTTTCGACCCTGCGGACGCAAACCGGTCAAGTCGCCCCGTTTTTAGACCCGTCTTTGAGTTTTTGAGCCTCAAATTCGGCTCTTTTGCGTTTGTCATACTCTATGGCTTCCGGATATACCTCGTTAAACCGCTCTTCAATTTCCCTGTAATGAAACAGTTTATCTACGAATTTTACAATGGTATCGAGCGCGTCAAACCGGCTGAATCTCAATTTTTTATAAACACTTTCCATATAATCAGCGCCATATCCCGGATCGGAACCGGGAAGCGGCAGAACGCCGTCGAGCCAGGCGGAATAATATCTCACGCGCTCTAACGCGTCCGCGCATTCTTTCCAGCCCTCATCTGAAAAAATAACATTTAATATACGCTCCATATCCGGTTTGACGCTCCAAAAAAGAAAACTTTCAGCCGCCGTTTCGGATAAGCCGGTCAAATCGCACATGATACGAACATTGGGTTCCGGCATCATAATATCGGAAAAACCCAGCAGATAATCCGTTGACACGTCAAAATGCCGCGCGATATGGATAATATCCATGCTTTTGATCTGACGGTCCCCGCTCTCCCAGAATTTCACGGTTTCGCGTTTTACTCCCAGAGCGTCCGCCAGACTCCGCTGCGATTCGCGGCGGGATACGCGGAGTTCCGCGATCCGCTTCCCGATTTTCTGTGTGAAACTGTTACCAGCCATGAAAATACCCCCTCGGACTTGCGCAAAAAATTTAAAAATATCAGCGCGATTTATCTTGACATTTGATTTTCTCTCATTATAATAATTTCTGTACCAGATAATAATATAGTTGGTACAAAAAAGCAACATGAAATTAATAACGTGGAGGGGATTATCTGTGAGGCGCGTCCGTTCATGGGACGGAAAGAGTCGGCGCGTATGACGCGCAACCGCCAAAAAGTGAAATAAAATGAGGGGAGACGATAACATATGGACTATGAAGGCGTCCAGACTCTAACGAAAATGGATCTGCTGACCAAAATCGACCGGATTCTCGGCAAGGCGACTGTTGAACAGCTTCGCAAAGTCTTCTGGTTAATTTCCGCGCTGGAAAAATAAAAATAATTAATTAAAAAAATAATTAAAATAAAAAATAAATAAAATTTAAATTTTTTCGATTCTAAGCCTGACCGTCATCGGTCGGGCTTTTTTTCATTTCTTCCATCAATTCCAGCCCTTTTTGCTCCATCAGGTCCCATTCTTGGGGCGTCATATGAGCCAAAACGGTCAAGAAAGCGCGGCGGAATCCCGGCGACTCGAACGTCACTTCGGAAAAAAAACGCTCCAATTCATAG
>CAJOFP010000269.1 GCA_905233795.1 uncultured Oscillibacter sp.
CCGAGACATAACGATTCGCGTATTCCGTGAATTTCTCATGGAACGGAAAACTGTCGCCCTCCTGTATGCCGTCTTCCGTTTCGGCGCCCGGCCGGTAGCATACGCCTTGATCATTGTCCAGATCAATATAATAGACGCTTCGATAATCGGACGCCATCGCCGTGATCATTTCGCCTTGCTGACGCTGTCGCCGTTCCTGCTCCAGAATTTGCTCTTGCAGTTTCAACCGTTCTTCCAGTTCCCGCCGCTTGACCCTGTTTTCCGCTTCTTCCTTTTCTTTTTCCAGCATCAGCGCCCCGTTTTTTCGATTCTGTAAAATAATAATATAAAATACGCCGGACATAATCAACAGGTTGAGAAAGCCCTGAAACAGACTGCGAATTACAATGCCTTGTGTAATCGCGTCGATCTGTTCGCTGATCATGCTTTCGCGGATTAAATAAGTAAGCATCCAATCCGTTCCGTCAATGGGTATATAATAAATCGTCTCTTCCACATTGTCATATATAAAAGTAGCGACGCCCTCATTTCCGGCGGAGAAATCGGCGCGGATTTGTTCATAAGACGAGTTCGCGTTAAAATCCGCGTTTTTCAGCGCGTCCAATAAATTCCGATCACTGGACAGACCGCCCAATACGACGTTGGTCAATGAAACGCCGTTTTTATAATATAAATTGCAAAAAGTGCTGTTTGTGGCGTCCGACTGGATAGACAATCCATCCAACAGGACATTTATATCAATTTCCATAAAGCAAACGGACAAAATCCGTCCGTTGAACGGAATGCGCCGAATCGGTACGGCAATTACCACTTTTTTTTCCTCACTGTTCGGGTCTTTGATAAAAATCGCGGGTTCGGAAATGGCACGATAATCAAATTCATATTCGTCGATATTATTCATCGTCCCCAAAGACGTATAAATCATACCTTCGGTGTCCACAAAGGCGAATTTTTCCACAGTATAGAGTTTTTTCATTCTGGCCTGAAACGCCTGAAGACTCTCCATATCGGCGAGATTATTTTCATCCAGCAGATCAATGGCGTCGTATATATTATCAATATTGCCGTTTAAATTGGATGTTACCACCTGTTTCCGGCGTCCCGCGAGTTCCCGCAGATAGAAATTGCTGACGGAGTGAACGGCTTCCTCCGTGCCGCGTCTGGCTCTTTGTCCCATCCATATTGTAGTCAGAACCAGAACCAGAACCACAGTGACGCCGCCGAGCGCCGCGATCCGGAGCGTATTGATTCCCGGTCTTGATTGCCTTACTGTTTCCATAGTCATTCCCGCTTTCTTTCCCGCGCTTTCTATCATGCGCTTTATCGCGTTTTATATATATAAAATACGCGTCCCGTTTCGCCCGTTCGATATTTTAAAAATTTTAATAATAAATTTTAATAATTTTTTGATAGATATAAACGCGCCGTATAAACCTATAAACATGATATATTTATTTAATTTAAAATATTTTATCATGGATTTGACCGGCTGTCAACGCTTTTTTAATAAGCGTTTTTATAAACGATAGAAAAACGCTTTGATAACAGAAAAACCGCCGACGCGCTTTCTTGGAAAAACACGCCGACGGCTTCTCAAATACAGACAATTTAATATTTTAATATCGCCGTCCCGCGCCTGTTATTAATTCAAATTTAAATTTAAATTAAACCGGCTTTACAATCAGATTCACCAGACGGTTTTTGACCAAAATCGTTTTTATAATTTTCATATTCTCCACGGAACGCCGTACTTTTTCTAATTTTAAAGCCATTTCCCGGATTGTATCTTCATCACAATCGGCGGGCGCCGTAATCGCGCCTTTTAATTTGCCGTTGACCTGTACGGCCATATCGACTGTCTTGGCTTTTAATTTATTTTCATCATATTTCGGCCACGCGTCCTGACATAACATATGCCCGCTGGACGCCGCGAATCCAAGACGCTCCCATAATTCCTCAGTAATATGCGGCGCGAACGGATTGAGCAACGGCAAAAATAATTTTAAATCGCCTTTCGTACATCCGTTAGAAATTAATTCATTCACAAGCGTCATCATGGCGGCGATAGCCGTGTTCATTTTCAAATCTTCTATATCTTCCGTGACTTTCTTAATCGTCTGGTGCAATATAATTTCATTCGCGGGCGTGACTTCCTGACTGTCTTTCACATTCTCCGCCAGATTCCAGACGCGATCCAAAAATCTCTTACTGCCTTTCACGGCGTCATTGGACCATATCGCGGCTTTCTCGAAATCGCCCACGAACATGATATATAATCGCATCGTATCCGCGCCGTATTGTTTGATTATATCATCCGGGTTCACGACGTTTCCAAGCGATTTCGACATTTTCACGCCGCCTTCGCCTAAAATCATGCCGTGACTGGTGCGTTTGGCATACGGCTCCGGCGTCGGCACGGCTTTTATATCATATAAAAATTTATGCCAGAATCTGGAATATAATAAATGCAGCGTCGTGTGTTCCATGCCGCCGTTGTACCAATCCACGGGCGACCAGTATTTTAAAGCGTCCCGCGACGCGAAATTCTGATGATTACGCGGGTCCATATATCTCAGGAAATACCAGCAGGAACCGGCCCATTGCGGCATGGTATCCGTTTCACGCTTCGCCGGTCCGCCGCATTTCGGGCATTTTACATTTACCCAGTCCGTCATTGTCGATAACGGGCTTTCGCCGTCGTCCGTCAACTCATAAGAATCGACTTCCGGCAATAATAACGGCAGTTCTTTTTCGTCCAGCGGAACCCAGCC
>CAJOFP010000270.1:0-1751 GCA_905233795.1 uncultured Oscillibacter sp.
ACCGTCCACGCAGGCGAATTTCATTTCGCCGCCGACATTTAATCTGCAACAGCCGCACATGCCTGTGCCGTCCACCATAATGGGACTCATGGAAACCGTTGTCGGGACGCCGTAAGGCTCCGTGGTCTTGCACACGAATTTCATCATAATCATAGGCCCAACGGCGAAAATCTCGTCATATGGCTTGTTCTCGGCGATACTTTGTTTAATTAATTCTTCTAATGGCCCGGTGACAACGCCTTTTTCGCCATAAGATCCGTCGTCCGTACAGATTTTTAAAACGTCAGACGCGTTTCTGAAATCATCTTCCAGAATCACTAAATCTTTATTTTTAAATCCGACTACGGCATGGACTTCCGCTCCGGCGTCATGAAACGCTTTCAAAACCGGGTACGCGATAGCGCAGCCGACGCCGCCGCCCACGACGCAGACTTTTTTCTTGCCTTCCGTCTCACTGGCGTAAAGAATCGCCCGCCCGCATAGCTTTTAATTTTTCCGTTGTGGCGCCCGCCGTCTGGACGATAATCGTCACAGTCCCCTTTTCCGGGTCATAACTGTTAATCGTAATGGGAATCCGTTCGCCGCCCTCGTCCGTGCGTAAAATAATAAACTGTCCGGGCTTCGCCTTTTTCGCCACCAGAGGCGCCTCGATCTCGTACAGCGTGACCGTGGGGCGCAGTTCCTCTTTTCTTACGATGCGATACATAGCCTTCCTTCTTTCCCTCAGTCAAAATAAAATCAAATAATACGCCTTTTGCCATTGCGCATATTTTAACAGACAAAAATATATCCGTCAATCATTTTCTTCTTTTATTTAAAATATTTATATTTAAATATTTTTATTTACGCCCCCCTCTTGTAAAAAGGGGGGCGCGCATATCAAATTATATTTTATATTAATCAAACAAAACGCATTCCGAAATTATGACGTGTAATCACGGCGTCAGCGGTCAGGCTCTCCGTCCAGTTATTATAATCTTCAGACTTCAAGTTATCAAAAACCTGCGCTTCCCAGCGCGGCATATCATCGCTGATATAATATATAATATGATAGCCATATGAAGTCTTTACAATATCCGTATCGCCGGGTTTCCGATCCGGATCAAAGCACCAGTCATTAAATTCCTCGACCATCTGGCCTTCATATACGCGCTCGTATAAGCCGCCCTGTTCGCCGTTGCTGTCGTCCGTGTACTCTTTGGCAAGCGCCGCGAACGATTCTTCCGTAGCGTCGCCGTCTTTCCATTCCTGATAAATCTCTTCCGCTTTTTCTTTGGCCGCTTCGTCCGCCGCTTTTTCGGCGGCTTCATGCGCGGCGTCGCGTTCCGCCTGTTCCTCTTCCGTCAATTCCTCATCGTCCGCCGTTTCCTCTTCCTCGACTTCTTCCGGCGTGATTAAAATATGCCGGATTTTTACCGTCTTGTCCTCATCCCGGAAACGCTCATGGAATACGACGACGTAAAATATATCGCCGTCCTCCACTATATCCATATCGCCTTCTTCCCGATCCTCATCGAAAAGCCAATCGGCCAAGAGAGCGCTGGTATAACCGACCGTCTCATAATTCGCTTCCTCTTCCGCGTTATAAACCGCGTCGCCGGCCTCTTCGCTCATCTTTTCCAGATCATTTCCGTTATGGCGGCGCAGTCTCGCCAACAGCGCGTCCGCCTTTTCTTGCGCTTTGTCCCGATACGGATTGTTTACCGGCTCCGCGTCCTCATCCGCTTCTTCAGCGTCGTTATTTTCCGCGT
>CAJOFP010000270.1:1799-4279 GCA_905233795.1 uncultured Oscillibacter sp.
CGACTTCGCGTCGCTTTCGTCCGCGTCCGTGTCCGTATCGTCGCTATCATTCGACTTCGCGTCGCTTTCGTCCGCGTCTTCTTCATCCTCAGCCGCCGGGACAGCCGCCGTCTCTTCATCAGACTGATTCGCGCCGCTGTTGGATCGTTGCGCTTCCACTACGCCGCTGGTCTCCGTCTCTTCGTCCGCTTCTTCATTTCCGGCGTTTTCATTATTTTCATCCGCGTCGTTATTTTCCGCGCCGTTCGATTCATCCGCGTTTTCATCTTCGGCGGTCTCTTTATTTTCCGCGTCGTTGTCGCTGGATTCATCCGCCGCGTTTTCTTCATCCGTCACGGCTTCCGCGTCTTCGTTTTCTTCCGCTTCATCCGTCACGAGTTCATCTTCATCCGCGTTTTCAACCGCTTCCGCGTCTTCTTCCGGTTCCTCCGGCTCTTGGAAAGTCCCGTCAAATTGCGCGGATTCATAATTTACAAGATCATAATCGTTCGGGGATTCATCATAAGCCGCCGTCAGTTCGTCTTCCGTATAGTCCAGACGATCCTGATAGGCCGAAACATAGGCCTGAGACTGTAACAAGCGCAAAAGTTCCGTCCGGTATACCCGTTCCGTCATGACCGCGCCGAATACGGATTGCAAATAGCGTCCGTTCGTCACGCCTCTGCCGCGGGCGGCGTCGGACAGTTCCTGCATAGCCTCGTCAAAATCATCCTGTACGCTGTCAGGCCATGTAAAATTCTCTTCTTTCGCCTGTTTTAACGCGTTTTGAATCATAGCGATTTGATCCAAGCTCTGACCCATGAAATATTCTTTCCATGTGGTACCCGCTTCCGCGTTCAGAAATCCGGCGGCGGTGTCGTTCAGTTCCTGACTCTCTAACGGACTGGACGTATCCAGCCCAAAATAACTGAGCAATCCGCCCCAGCGGTTGGCGAACGTCATATACGCGTTGCGATAGTAAAAACTGACTTGCGCGGCGTTATAATCCTGTCCGTCCACGGTCGCGGCGGCGGCGGATCGGGCTATGACATTGGAGTTCCATAATATAGACGCGATAATCGCCACAAGCAACGCGACGCCGATAGAGCCATACATAAAACGACTACGCCGCTCTTCTTTCCGCATTTGCGCCTCGCGGGCGGTTTTCGGCGGTTTTCCCGCGGTCTTACGATTTTGTTTTTCTCTCGATGCGCTCATAATAAATTTCCGTCCTCTCCTCTGTTGACGCGTGTTCGCTTTTTTAACGCGCTTAAATTCTCTTGATTTCATTTCGCTTCCCCATGTACCCCATGTAATGGAAAAACGCTTGCTTATAAATCATTCAAACGCGTTTCGTATTATATCTAATCCAGCCGGAATGCGCAAGTCCATTTTTTAACGGTTTGCGCCCGGCTTGCGATTCAGGATTTTATATTATTTCATCTTACTCGCGCCCGGTTTTCATTCAGCGTTCTATTTTAATTAATTTATAAATAATATTGCCTCTGGGGGCCTCTACCGTGACGGTATCGCCCTCTTTGGCGCCCAAAAACGCCTTGCCGAACGGCGAATCTTCCGAAATAATCCCGTGCATGGGATCCGATTCCTGAGAACCGACGATTTTATAAGGCGGCAGTTTTTTCCCGGACGTATCCTGTACCGTGACCACGCTTCCTATCGTCACAATATTGGACGGCGCCGCGTTTTCGTCGATAATCACAATATGCTGTAAAATTTCTTCCAATTCGGCGATACGGGAATATAATTTGCCCTGTTCGTTTTTCGCCTCGTCATATTCGCTGTTTTCGGACAGATCGCCGAAGCCTCTGGCGATTTTAATCTGTTCCGCGACTTCATCCGACCGCGTCGTTTTCAAATAATTTAATTCTTCCCGCAGTTCCTTGGCGCGGGCCTCGCTCATTCTGTATTCCTTGTTTTGCGCCATGCCGTGTCGCATCCTCCCTGTTTTTCATTTTCTTATCATATTTTTTTATATTTACGCGCATTTATTATGCGTTTCCGCGCAATCATACGCATATAACAGACGATTATAAATTTTATTAAATTTTATAAATCATTATAATTTTATTATAATGAGCCGGATTCATCTTGTCAAGTTATTGTCAAGCCGGGGACTGTCTGTCAGGATATTTGTTTTTTTATATTTTTTATCCGGATTCGCGGTTGACAAAAACGGCGATATTTAGTAAAATTGATATGATGAGAATTTTAGGCCGTTCCAATCAAAATATAAAAATATTTATTAATTTATTATTTATTTTTTTATTATAATTTATATAATATATCATAACCGGGTGTAGCGCAGTTGGCAGCGCGCCTGCTTTGGGAGCAGGATGGCGGGAGTTCAAGTCTCCCCACTCGGACCAGAAAATTTTCCGGGATTGATCAATCAATTTGTCATTCCGGAAAATTTTTATTATATATTATAAATCATACGCCTGAAAAATACTTGAAAATCAATAAAATTAACGAACAAGAAT
>CAJOFP010000270.1:4304-7069 GCA_905233795.1 uncultured Oscillibacter sp.
ACGACGCTGGCAGCGGGTGAAGGATTCGAACCCTCACATACAGAGTCAGAGTCTGCTGTGCTACCCTTACACAAACCCGCTATCAAATTGTAAAATTTATTATACGGATTTTTTTCCGCTTGTCAAGCGTTTTTTTTGTTTAAATTAATTTTTATGTAAAATTAATAAAAAACGCTGAAAAAGAATCAAAATTTATGAAAAATTGATAAAATCCCGCTTCGGCGCGGTTGACGATGAATGAAAACATGATATAATTATATTTTATGAAACTTTGAGAGAATAATATTTTAAATATAATAAATTATAATATTTATATAATTATTATAATTATTTATTTTATTCTGAAAAGGAGAGGCGAAAATTTATGCCCGCTGAATGCGCAAGCAACTGTTCCACCTGTCAGAAAGACTGTCAAGAGCGAACCGCGCCGCAGTCGCTTTTGAAAGACCCGCACCCGGACGCCCGGATTGAAAAAGTTTACGGAATCGTATCCGGGAAAGGCGGCGTCGGCAAATCCATGATTACCAGTCAATTAGCGGTACTCATGCGGCGGCGCGGATACGATGTCGGCATTTTGGACGCCGATGTCACAGGCCCGTCTATTCCCAAATCGTTTGGCGTTCACACGCCCGCGAGCGGGAATGGCGCCGCGCTCTTGCCGGTCAGGTCTCAAACCGGGATTCAAATCATGTCCGTGAATTTATTACTGCAAAACGAGACGGATCCTGTGATCTGGCGCGGGCCTGTCATTTCCGGCGTAGTCCAGCAGTTTTGGACGGATGTGCTCTGGGATTGCCATTATTTATTTGTCGATATGCCGCCCGGAACCGGAGACGTGTCTTTATCCGTCTTTCAATCTATCCCGCTGGACGGGATTTTCGTGGTCGCGTCGCCGCAGGAATTGGTTTCGATGGTCGTGGAAAAAGCCGTTAATATGGCGAAATTGATGGAAATTCCGGTTTTAGGCCTGATCGAAAACATGAGTTACGCGGTCTGTCCGGATTGCGGGAAAAAATTATATTTATTCGGCCAAGGCAAGACCGCCGAGGCCGCGGCGCGGCATAATCTGCCGTTACTGGCCGAAATGCCGTTGACGCCCGAACTGGCCGCCCTCGCCGACGCCGGACAAATCGAGAATTTCTCCGGCGATTGGTTAAACGCCGTCGCGGATTCTATCGACCCGCGTTAAAAATCAATAAAAAATAAATAAAAATAATATAAAAATATAAATATAACGCCGCGTTCCCGCCGTTTATATCGCCGTATTGCGCGAATAATCGCGTATAATAATAAATTATATTAATAATATTTAATATATTATATATTATCAGGAGGATTTGATTATGTCATCCCATCAGACTGTGATTATACTCGATTTCGGCGGACAGTACAGCCAATTAATCGCCCGCCGCGTGCGGGAATGCGGCGTCTATTGCGAACTGCTTCCGGCGTCGATTGATTTAGAGCAAATTCAGGCCCGTGACCCCATTGGGATTATTTTCACCGGCGGCCCCCACAGCGTTTACGAATCCGGCGCGCCTACCATCAACCCGGAAATTCTCTCATGGGGCGTCCCTGTTCTGGGGATTTGCTATGGCTGTCAGTTAATGGCGTTTTTGTTAAATTCTAAAGTCAATCCCGCCGCCGACGCGTCCGCCCGCGAGTACGGCAAAACCCCGACGCGTTTTGATATAAATAATAAACTCTTTCAAAATATTCCCGAAACCGGCGTCACATGGATGAGCCACGGGGATTATATCGAGACTATCCCGGAGGGATTTAAAATCATAGCCCGGTCCGATACCTGTCCCGCCGCCGCGATTTGTGACGAGTCGAGAAATTTATATGGCGTCCAGTTCCATCCTGAAGTGAATCACACGGAACATGGGCAAGATATATTGCGCAATTTTTTATTCCAAATCTGTAACGCGTCCGGCGACTGGTCTATGGGCGATTATAAATCCAGTAAAATCCGGGAATTGCGTGAGAAAATCGGGGACGGAAAAGTCTTGTTAGCTTTATCCGGCGGCGTCGATTCGGCTGTAGCGGCGGCTTTATTGGCCGAAGCCGTGGGCGATCAATTAACCTGCGTGTTCGTCGATCACGGATTGTTACGCATGAACGAGGGCGAAGAAGTCGAACAGGCTTTTCAGAAATGGAATATCCATTTCAGACGCGTAAACGCCCGGCGACGTTTTCTCATGTGGCTGGAAGGCGTCACGGACCCGGAAGAAAAGCGTAAAATTATAGGCAAACAATTTATACGCGTATTTGAAGAAGAAGCCGGACGGCTTGGCCATATGGATTTTCTGGCGCAAGGCACGATTTACCCGGATGTAATCGAATCCGGCGCGGGATTGGGAAACGCCGCCGTGATTAAAAGTCATCACAACGTCGGCGGGCTTCCCGATGTGATAGACTTTCAGGAGATTTTAGAGCCGTTAAGAATGCTTTTCAAAGACGAAGTCCGCATATTAGGCCGTGAATTGGGACTGCCGGAAAATATTATCAACCGTCAGCCGTTCCCCGGTCCCGGACTGGCTATCCGTATTATCGGCAAAATCACAAAGCGCAAGTTAGACATATTGCGTATGGCGGATTTTATCTTCCGTGAGGAACTGGAGAAAAATCATATCAACGCCTCGCAATATTTCGCGGTCTTGACCAATCTCCGTTCCGTGGGCGTCATGGGCGACGGACGGACATACGATTACGCGATAGCTCTGCGCGCCGTCTCGACCAGCGATTTTATGACCGCCGATTGG
>CAJOFP010000271.1 GCA_905233795.1 uncultured Oscillibacter sp.
CTGGGGCTGTGCATGGTATTAAGCCTCTTAACATATCTGAGCGGCGTAAATATAATCTCCACGTTTTTGACGGTCTTGATCGGGCTTTTGACGCTGGTTTTGGATGTCGGGTTCACGCTGTATTGTATGACAATCCGGCGGGGACAAAAAGCCGAATATTTTATATTATTCGACGGATTTTCCAATATTGGAAAGATTATATTATTGGAAATCGTGAAAACGGTATTCACGACTTTATGGTCGATGTTATTCGTGATTCCCGGCGTTATCGCGTATTATCGTTATCGTTTCGCGCTGTATTATTTACTGGAAGACCCGGATTTAGGGGTCATGGAAGCGTTGGAATTAAGCAAGCGTCAGTCATTCGGATATAAAGGCGCGTTATTCGCGCTGGATTTAAGTTATTTAGGCTGGGGGATTCTGGCGGGACTGCCGGATATTATATATAGAACTTCGATTCAAGTCCAGACGGCGGCGCTGATGGCGAACGGTTACGAGGATTTACAGGAAATCATCGACGCGGTTTCAATGGATGTATTTGGGATTTCGGTTTGGGTATGGCGGATTATTATCCCGTTATTCGCGTTATTGATAAGCCTGTTTTACCTGCCGAATTATCGTTGCGTGGAGCTGGATTATTTTGATTCGGCGAAAAACGCCGGGCCCTTGGGGAGCCGTCGTGACAGCGTTTTATGGGATTCCCGGCGATCCGGAGATGATTCTGATGACTCAACGGGCAATTCGTCATTTGGGGATTATTAAAATATAATTTAATATAATTAAAAAAACGCGGCTTGAATTTTTAAATAAAATTAATAAATTTAAGCCGTGAAAATAAATGAGGTAAAAAGGAGAAACGCGTTATGAAAAAATATGTTTGCAAGGTCTGCGGTTACGTTTACGATCCCGCCGAGGGCGATCCCGACAACGGCGTGGCGGCCGGCACGAGTTTTGAGGATGTCCCGGAAGATTGGGTCTGCCCGACCTGCGGCGTGGGCAAGGACGAGTTCGAGGCCGAATAATATTAATTTAAATTAATTACGCGATTAAAAAAATAAAAAAATCCCCCTGTCGGCGTCTTTTGGCGTTGACGGGGGATTTTTATTTCTTTATCGCGCTTGATTGAAAAATAAAAATAAAAAAATTAAAAAATAAAATATTTTAATAATATTTTATTTTTCAGGTTTCCATATGGCGTCCGAGAAATCCGGCTATAGTTTGCGCCAGTTTATATTCCGTATCGCCGGGCGTCGGCGCGGAGGACAATTCGCCGTTATTGATATTATTGGAATCAAAAGCGGCGATAAATAAGACCGCGCCCAATACATCGCCTTCGGATAAAATCGGCGCGATTATATCCGCGACGCCGGGATCCGGCTCCTCACAGACCGGCACGGGATTCCCGTTTCCCTCCCGGCGGTAAATGCGCCGATCCTCCATGATTTGTTCCAGTTCTCTTGAAATATGGCGTCCATATAAATCTTTACGTCCGCCCGATACGGATAAAATGGCGTCTCTGTCGGCAATCGCGCAGATACGCCCTGTGGATCGGCTCATGGTTTCGCATAACTGAACCGCGAAATCTTCCAGACCGCCCAGCATGGAATATTTTTTGAAAATTACCTCGCCGTCCCGACTGGTATAAATTTCTAACGGATCGCCTTCCCGAATGCGCATAGTACGGCGGATTTCTTTGGGAATCACGACCCGGCCCAGATCGTCAATACGGCGTACAATTCCGGTCGCTTTCATAATGCTAATTCAACTCCCCTGTGATTTTATGAGGCATGAATTAGTATTTGCGGGAACAGTTTGAATATGCGAATTTTCAGCCGTTTTTCCGCTGGATGAATTTGGAATATTATTTTTTTATATTATTTTTCACGGCAGTCATGAATTGGACGCAAGCCTTAATTCGCGCCTTTTATATCTTGATTTATATCTTGATATTCATCATAAAAGCTGTCGTCAAAACCGTTATAAAATCCGTCGTAAGCCTGATTGTAAATCTGATTATAAGCCTGATTATAAATTTGACTATAATCTTGATTATAATCTTGCGTTTCGCTGTCTGAAACGGGCGGCAGGGATATAATCGGGATGTTCCGGCGCATGGCATATTCAATCGTCTGACCGGAACCGCCGGGAACGCCGTCGAAAACGGCGATTAACAAAGACGCGTGATCCACCATGTAACGATTGCGCCGCGCCATACAGGAGGGCTTATAAACACGCGACACGACTGTTTGTAAGTCACAGGCGTCTAAACAGTCCTGATAGCGTTTTTGATGAGATTTTGACCATCCGGCGGCCTGTTCCGGATACGGAATCGCCGCTTCCAGCGTAACGCCGCGCAAATATGGACGCAAATCCCGGACGCATTCACAGAAATATAAATCACAGCCCCGCGCCATGCCGCAGATAAAATGCCGGTATCCCTCATTCCAAGCGGCTTCAACGGCGTCCGAAATACGGCGTTTCAACGCGATACAGCGCGGGTCTTGTTCGTTATCGCGCCACGGCAGTTTCTCGGGACGATGTCCGGTAAAACAGCAGGTTTCCTGTCTGGCCCGCATGAATTTTCATTCCCCTTTGTTTTATTATAAAATTTTTAAATTTATATAAATTTATATAAATTTAAAAATATATATAAATTATACAGCTGGGTTCTGTCATAATTTGTCGTTTTTTCGTTTTCCCACATTTCCGCGCCGCGCGACGGTTAAGATTTTGAACGGAATCAAATGTTATTCACTTAA
>CAJOFP010000272.1 GCA_905233795.1 uncultured Oscillibacter sp.
TGAAGCGTCCACGCGCCCGATATGCCGTATACTTTCGCCGTAAGCGTCGTATCGGATGTAAGACAGGCGTATTCGCCGTTGATTTCCACGGCGGGATTGCGGATGTTATATTTAAAATAATTTAATATTCCGTCCGCGATCTCGCCGAAATATTCTTCTCTTGTCTGCGTTTTGCCGGACATATGCGTAAAAGTCTTATCCGGCGTCGTCATGGAATAAAGCGCATTTATATCTTTATCAATCATGGCTTTTTGTATCTTCTCGAACGCCGACAGGACGGCTTTCCCGTCCTCCGTCAAATCATTTCTTTCGGATTTTTGAAATATCATAACGCCTCCCAGCGCCGCCAATACGCAAAAAAGCGCGATTATTTTTACTTTCACAGCTGTTTGAGAACCCGCGCCGGGTTTCCTCCCGCGACCGTATTGTCCGGCACGTCTTTTGTTACAACAGAACCGCCCGCAATGACGGCGTTTTCCCCGACCGTCACGCCCGGCATAATCGTCACGTTCGCGCCGATCCACGCGTTGCGTTTAATCAAAACGCTTTTGCATTTCAGAACATAACGATTATCAAAATCATGATTGTCCGTCACAATCGTGACGCGGGGTCCGATTTGTACGTTATCTTCCAGCGTAATCCCGCCAATGGACATAGCCGTAAAATTATGATTGATAAACACATGATTTCCAATCGTCATTTGTTTGGGAAAATCAATTTGGAAGAATTCAAAGAGAACGTCCAGCGCGGCGGCGATTTTCTCCGGCGTCGGTTCCGTGTGATTCAAATAAAATAACGCCAAATCCGCCCTGCGCAGTTCCTCCACGGCGGGACGGTATTCCGGCGACATCATATCCACCGGCTCCCCGGATTTCAATTTTTCAAAAATATCCATATTTTTCGCCCCTTTATTTACATACTGAATCCACGATGACCGTAAACTTTCAGCCGGTTCAGCGATTCTTCCAGAGATTGAAATTCCGCGTCCTCCGGATTTTTATCGCTTGTTTATCTCAAAAAAACGATCCAGTCCGCCGCATAATAATTTGCCGGATAAATCAATCATTTCTTTTAGCGGCATACGCTTTCCGTCGTTTACCCATTCCCGATAACATCCGACGCATACGGACCTGATATAACTCAGAACAACGCTCTGTTCTATCGGGGAAAGAGCGAGAAACGCCCCGGATTTGCCCCATGTCTGTTCCGTTACTTTGTCAATCATTTTCTGCCGTATCGAACTGTAACCGCCTGTGGAACAGGTGATTCTCTCATAAGCGAGTCCTTGAGAGGCGGAATACTCAAAAAAAGCGCGGTTGACTTTCTCTATCTCTTCCGGCAGACGGTAATTTCCGACCAGTTTCACAAACTCCGACGACATTTCCGCCTGAAATTCCGCCAGAAGCGCGTCCAGAGACGAATAATAATGATAGAAAGTTTTTTTATTAATCATCGAACGGGCGCACAGTTCCGAAACTTTTATTTGTTCATAATCTTTTTCACAGATCAGTTCCTCAAACGCTTTTTTGATCGCCGTGATCGTTTTTCTGATCCGTAAATCCTCATGACCGGTAAGCCGCATAAAATCGCCTCTCTTTCTATCGCGTATCTTTTCGCAACGCCGCATATGGCAAAAAGCCCGCGCCGCCTGATAAAATGATTGAATACGGCTGAATACGGCGCGGACTTCCTGTCCGTTCGTTCAGAGCGCGAATGAATGCGCAATCAGAAAGTCCCACGCTTCTTTTACTTGCGGCGTAATATCCGCGCCGTTTAACGTGACAATTTCTTCCGGGAACGGCTGTTTCAAATCCGTTACGCCCTGTTTCAAAAGCTCGTTCGCCAGATAATTCAATTCCCCCGCGAAACCGGGATTCGGTTGAACCATACAGGAATTATAACCGTCCAGCAAAGCGGCGGCGGAAATTCCATGATAAGATAGCGGCTCATATTGTTTGTAATCCGCCGTCTTGACGGGTCCGCTTTCTTTGATACTCCGCGCAATATCCGACAGCATGATTTCTTCCCGCGCCGTCAACGGCGTGAAATCTTTCATGGCTGATATATTATCTTTCATTTGCGCGAGATTGGACATTCCCGACAGAACCGTCAATACGCCGTCTTTACCAGCCGCGTAACGTATCGCCCATGACGCGGGGGAAGCGTCCGGCGCGGCTTTACGCATTTGTTCCGCCGCCGATTCCGGGACTTGCGCCAGAACCCCGCCTTTGACAGGCTCCATGACAACCACCTGTTTTCCATGTTTACGAATCACGTCGTAACAGCCTTTCGATTGAATAAAATAACTCTCCCAGTCGAAATAATTCAGAATAATCTGTACAAATTCCACGTCGGGATTTTCCGTCAGAATCTGATCCAGCAGTTCCGGGGAATCATGAAAAGAAAATCCCATGTGACGGATTTTTCCGGCGTCGCGCCATTTTCGCACATGGTCAAAAAGACGGCGGGTTTTCACGACGCCGCCTTTCCCGTCCGCGCCGTTATAAAATTTCCGGTTCAGCGTGTGAAGCAGATAATAATCTATATATTCCGTCCCCAATTTTTCCAACTGTTGCGCGAAAATGCCCTCAACCTGTTCTTCCGACTGTACGGCGAACGTGGGAAATTTTGTGGCAATCGTGAAACTGTCGCGGGGATGGCGTTCCACTACAGCCTGACGCAAAGCGTGTTCGCTCTGTCCGTTGTGATAGACAAAGCTGGTGTCAAAATAGGCGAAGCCGTTTTCCAGAAACATATCCGCCATTTCTTTGACCTGTTCCAGATCAATTTCATCCTGATTGCCGTTCAGAACCGGCAGACGCATCAGACCGAATCCCAGTTTTTTCATCCCGTGACGCCCCTTTTTATTTAAAATTATTTAAATTTAATTTTATAAAATTATAAAATTAAATTTATTAAATTTTTAATGGATTTGCAATCCAAATTTACCGCTTTTCAGCGCCGCGATAACGCCGCCGTCCACAAGCAAATCCGTCCCCGTGATAAACGCAGCGTCCGGTCCAAGTAAAAACGCGCCCGCCGCCGCGATTTCGTCCGAAGTCCCGGCGCGTCTCGCGGGAGAAGCGGCGATCATATTTTGATAGCCATTGCCCGGCGCCTCAAATTCGTCATAGGCCAGCGGCGTGACAATAATGCCGGGGGAAATCGTGTTGATTCTCGCGCCGCGCTCCCCCCAGACCGTCGCCGCCATTGCGCGTACTCTTAACTGATTCGCCCGTTTGGATACGATATACGCGACGCCGGGATTTACAATCACATCCGGCTGTAAGCAGGACAGCGCGGACAGCTTTTCAGTAGGCGTCATGGCAAGCGCCGTCTCATCATCCGCGCTGAGCGGCGAGGGCATATAACCGGTCATGCTCGCCACAATCAATCCCGCGCCGCCACGCCCCATAACCGGACCGAACGCGTCCAGCGCAATCG
>CAJOFP010000273.1 GCA_905233795.1 uncultured Oscillibacter sp.
AAGTGCTGGGCTGTGATTATATTCAGGGCTATTATTACTCCAAACCTTTGCCCGGACGCGAATTTGAGGAATATCTCGCCCGCGGCGCGTGATTGCGCGAAAAAGCGAAACCGGATGACAAGCGTCATTGACAAAAGAAGCGAAACGGTATAAACTGATTACGTTATATAGTGATGATAATCAATAAACTAATCTAATTATGTTATATTTATTATGTTATATTATATATAATAATTATAATTAATAAAATAATTAATAAATAAAATCCTGTCATTTCATGGCAATAAAAAAGCGAGGGGATTTATAAATCATGACGACACAGGAGTTATATAATCAAATCGGCGGCAGTTATGACAGCGCGAAGAAAATTTTACAGATGGATCGTTTAATCGGCAAATTTATATTAAAATTTCTGGATGAGAAATCCTGCGCGAAACTGTTAAACGCGTATCAGGCAAACGATCCGGTCGGGATGTTCGAGGGCGCCCACGCGATGAAAGGCGTCTGCGCCAATCTGGGACTGGATAAATTATCCGGCATGGCAAGCGAAATCGCGGAGGAAGCCCTGTACGATACGACGATTGACGGGATTCAGAAATTCGCCGCCGGACAATAAATTATATAATTAATTATATAATTATTATATAATAATGATATAATCCAGACAAAAGGGGATTGTTCCATGCTCTTTTCTGATCATACAAGGGAATATTATCCGAACGCCCCGGTTCATGAGGTAATCTGTCAGCTTCGTTTCCCGACGATTCTGTCTATTAATCAAAACGAGCCCGCCGAGTTTCAGGAAAGTATCCGGGACGTTTTTCCGCAGTACGCCCGCAAACAGGATGTCTCACCGCCGAGACTGTCGGGACTGGGAACGTCCAATATTAAAGTCGAACAGCCGCCGTCGATTACGAATTATCATTTTTTGTCCCCGGACGGCGCGTGGAAATTAAATTTAACGCGTGATTTTATCGCGCTGTCTACGCTGCGTTATCCCGGCTGGGAGGACTTCGCGCATTATCTGGACAGGCCGCTCGCGTCGTTTATTAAATTATATAATCCGGCGTGGTTTTTGCGGGTGGGTCTGCGCTATCGGAATATCATATCCAGAAAGCGTTTAAATTTGGAAGATATGACATGGTCGGATTTAATTCAATCTTCTTATTTAGGCCCGTTAAGCGAGGAGGATTTGGACGAAAGCCGCGTGACGCAATATTCCTGTGATTTGTCGATGAAATTAGATTCCAGCTGTCAGGCGAAAGTCCACGCCGGGCCCGGTTTGATCAAAGGCAAAGAAGTCGATCCGGAAATTAAATTTATTTTGGATCTGGATCTGTTCATGAGCGGCAATGTCCCCTGTACGCTTGCCGCCGCGTCTCTTGAAACGCTTCACGGTCACGCGAACCGCGTCTTTGAGGGGGCTGTTACGGACACGCTCCGCGACGCCATGCGATAAAAAAACGCGTGAAAAACGCGCATAAAACGGCGCGAAAAAATAAAAAAGCGCTCTCCCCCTGTTCGGGGAGGGCTTTTTTCGGCGATTTTCCGTCCGTTTATAAATTTTTTATAAATTTTTTTATAAAATTTTTGTCGTTTTTTGGGGATTTTAGTAGATTAATAGATTAATAAATTTATAAATTTTCAGAAAGGAGCGCGGAACGGCTATGGGCGTTCATGACGGACACAGGCGCAACTTGCGTCAGCGGTTTCTCTCGTGCGGTCTGGACGCCTTTGAGGATCATGAAATTCTGGAAATGCTGTTGTTTTACGCCATTCCGCGCAAAAACACGAATCCGACGGCGCATGAATTGATTAATTATTTCGGCTCTCTGTACGGCGTATTCAACGCGTCCGCCGATGATCTCATGTCTCGGGACGGAATCGGGGAAAACGCCGCCATATTATTAAAATTACTGCCGGAAATTTCCCGCCGCGTCCGTCTGCCGTCCCGCGGGACTGTCCTGCCCAATTTAAAAGCGGTCGGGCGTTATCTTGTGGAACTGTTTCGCGGCGAACGGGAGGAAATATTCTATCAGCTTTGTTTTAATCAGCAAAGAAAATTGATTTTATGCCGGAAAATCGGTTCCGGGGACGCGTCATCATCCCGCATGGATATGCGCGAATTACTGCGCAACGCTCTGACGCCCGGCGTCGATTGCGTTGTGATTTCGCACAATCATCCGAGCGGCGATATTACGCCGTCTTCTGAGGATTATGACTTGACGACGCACGTCCAGAAAGCCCTGCGATACGCGAATATCGCGCTCTGGGATCATATTATCGTATCGGATGATCGTTATGTCTCTTTACGCGGCGCGGGATTTTTCGTAAGATAAAATAAAAAAAATAATAAAATAAAATAAAAATAATAAAATAAAATGGGATTATATTTATATTTAAATAATAAATAAGATTAATTTTATTAAATATTTTTAGATTAATATTTATATAAAATTTTTTATATGTTATAATAACGCGGTTTTAAGAGTTTATAAAAAATAATAAAATAAAAATAAAACGGGAAAAGAGGGATGGAATTTGGGCGAATGGGCGGATTTATACGCGCAATGGAAAGCCATGATGATCGCCGGGGAGCCGATTTCGGGATTGCGGCGTTTTTATGTGTTATTCTATCAGGCGTTTATCGAGGCGGGAAGATGGAAGCAGTATTTTAACGGCGTAGGGACGACGATTATTGTCACGGCGATGGCGCTTGTGATTGGCATCGCGCTGGGGATTATCGTCGCCGTGATACGGACTTCCCACGCGCAACAAAGACCCGGACATAAAAATATATTATTAGGCGTAATTAATTTATTTTGCCGGATTTATGTAACTGTCATTCGGGGAACGCCCATGATGGTGCAGTTATTAATTATGGGCATGGTAATATTTAAAAGCAGTCGGAATTTCACGGCGGTGGGCGCGTTGACGCTGGGAATTAACTCCGGCGCGTATGTGGCGGAGATTATCCGGGGCGGCTTAATGTCTTTAGATCCCGGTCAAATGGAAGCCGGCAGATCGCTGGGATTAAATTATTTAGACACAATGCGATTTATTGTCGTTCCGCAGGCGATTAAAGCCATTTTGCCCGCGCTCGGCAATGAGTTTATTATTTTATTAAAAGAC
>CAJOFP010000274.1 GCA_905233795.1 uncultured Oscillibacter sp.
ACAGGCTGAAAACGGTTTTAACCGTGACGAGCCGGAACAGCGTTTCCCGCGTGAAGTCGACGCGCCGTCAGACCGTCCAGCGGAGCCGGAACGCGCCGAAGGCGAATTTTAATAATTAATAATTTATATAAAAAATAAAAATAAAAATTATATTATAAAATATAATAAAAATATAATAAAATATATTAAAATACATGGGCGGACGCATGAACGAACGTGAAAAAGATTTAAAAAATTTAAAAGATTTAAAATCGGGCGGCGGCGCGTATCAGTCGAAAACACGCGCCGTCGGCGCTTATAATAATTATAATAATCGCCATGCCGGGACATGGGCGGCGCTCGGTCTGATCGCCGTTTTGATTTTATTGACTTTGGGCTATTTCGCCGTACAGGTCGCGCAATATTACGCCGATCCGTTTTCCACCGCGCTGGTTTATTCGTATTCTATCGAAGAATCGCTGGAGCTGTCCGGCTGGGTCATTCGTAATGAACAAGTCATGCCGGAACAGTCCGGGGAGTATTTGCGGATTTTACGGAAAGAGGGCGAACGGGTCAGCGCGGGCGGCGTCGTCGCGGAAGCCTATCCCAGTCAGGAGGCTCTGGAACTGCGCGTCGAACTGGACAACCTGTCGGACAAGCTGGAACAGTTAAAATACGCGAGGGACGCGATGAAAAACGGGGACGCGTCCGTCAGAATGGACGGTCAGATTTTTCAGACGCTTCTGGATTATCACGCGGACTTGGCGGCGGACAGAATGATTCAGGCCGAACAGACCGGCGCGCAATTACGGTCTATGATATTAAGGCGCAATTACGCCAATATAGATTTATCGCAAATCGAACTGGAAATCGCGGCGGCGGAATCGGAAATCGCGGAATTAAATCTTAAAACATCCGGCGCGGTATGGGAGATTCAGGCGCCGGCGTCGGGTCTCTGGTCGGCCGTTTTGGACGGTTACGAAGCCCGATTGACGCCGGAAGAAATTCAAAATCTTACGCCGTCGAGATTAAATCAAATTGACGCGGATTTAAAATCGGATTCGGAATCGAATGAAAACGCGCAATCCGGTTTCGGCAAGCTGGTTCTGGGAAACGCGTGGTATTACGCCGCGCCTGTATCTGTATCGAATCTGCAAGAGTTAAGACGGCGGGACGGTTCTTGGATTCTGCGCTTTTCCAAAGGCGGGGAACGTGATTTCCCGGTGAAACTGGACAGCGTCAGCGCGGAAGAAAACGGATATGTCACGGCGGTATTTAAATCAGAAAATTATCTCGCGGAGACAACGGTTTTGCGGCGTCAGAAAGCGCGTCTGATATTCGGGACGGTCAGCGGTTTACGCGTTCCGCGTGAGGCGCTGCGCATATTAAATAATAATAATAATACGCCAAGCCCGACGCCGACGCCGACAATGACGGATAGTGAAGAAACGGATAATATTGATTATAATCTTGATAATCTTGATAATATTGTAGAAAATATCGCGCCGGATAATAATATTAATAATAATATTACGCCGACGCCCACGCCGTCCAGAACAATAGGCGTATATTGCGTCGTCGGGACGGAGGCGCGATTCAAACCCGTCAACGCGCTGTATACGGGGGATCAGTTTTTATTGGTCGCGCCGTCAACGCCCGTCCGGGAGGAATTGCGCTTGCGGCAGGGCGATGAAGTGATTGTACGCGGCGAAAATCTGTATGATCGAAAAGTCCTGACGGGAAATAATTAAAAATATAATTAAAAATATATAAATAAAATTAAAATAAAAAGGACGGGGAAAGGCATGTCAGTGGCGGAAAATATCGCGGAAATCCGGGAACGGATAGAAAAGGCCGCGCAGTCCGTCGGCAAAAAGGGATCGGATATTGTACTGGTCGGCGCGAGCAAAATGACGGACGCCGCCGCCTGTCGGGAAGCCGTCGCCGCCGGGATTGACGCGCTGGGAGAAAATCGCGTACAGGAAATGCGGCTGAAAATCTCACAGCGCGCTTATGACGGCGCGCCCTTGCATTTTATCGGCCATCTCCAGCGCAATAAAGTCAGACAGGTTGTAACGGGCGAAGTGAGTTTAATTCAGTCCGTGGGATCGAACGCGCTTTTGCTTGAAATCGAGAAAGCCGCCGCCGGACTGGAAAATTTTATACAGCCGGTTTTATTGGAAGTGAATATAGGCGAAGAGGCGGCGAAAAGCGGATTTTTGCCGGATGATTTACAGGCCGGGGCGGAACTCGCGTTGACATTGCGGCATATTGAAGTCCGGGGCCTGATGGCCATTCCGCCGTTTGACGCGACGCCGGAGGAAAACCGCCGCTATTTTGACAGAGTGTACGCCCTTTATGTTGACATGGGGCGGAATCTGTTTCATAATAATATTAATAATATTAATATTAATAATAATATTAATAAATGGGATATTTTGTCTATGGGCATGAGCGGCGATTTCGAGGACGCTATTCGCGCCGGGGCGACTATGGTTCGCGTCGGGACTTCTATTTTTGGCGCCCGTCATTATAACAAATCATAATCAATCATAATAAATGGCTGAAAGCATGACAGGAGGCGTATAGCCCATGAGTTTTTTTGACGAATTAAAGCGGCTGGCTCATCCGTATGGGGATGAGGACGACATCGTGGAGGAATACGAGGAGGAAAAAGAAGAGGAACGCCACCCCCGTTTGGAAGACCGGCGGGGCGGAAAAGTCGTCCTGGTCAAGCCGGAACGATTTGATAACGCGGCGGAAATCGCGGATCATTTGAAAGAAAAGCGTACTGTTGTTTTAAATCTGGAATCCACGGAGGCGGAAGCCGCCAAGCGTTTAGTGGATTTTCTATCGGGCGTCGCCTACGCCGGGGACGGGAAAATCAAGAAAATCGCCGTCAATACTTATTTGATTACCCCGTATCATGTGGATATAGAGGGCGATCTGCTCGACGAACTGGAAAACAGCGGATTATATTTTTAATTTATTGAATTTATTTATTTTATTTTACGCGAATCAAAAATATTTTTAATTCGCGTAAAATATATATTTTTATATATAAAAATATATAAAAAATCTGTCTCCGAAAGCCGTTTCAAATCGTATATAAAATATAACGCCTTTGAAGTCGAAAAAGGCGAAAAACGGAAATCAAATTATTTTAAGAGACTATAATATACCGCAATATACCGCGCCTGTCCGCCATGCGCAACGCGGGCGGGCGCGAATAATCATAATAACAGCGCGAAAAACGCGAGGAGGAGTGAAAAATGCCGAAAAAACAGCCGGAAAATATTCCGGAAAATGTTGATAATATTCCGGAAGATGAACAGGCGGATTTGAATCCGGACGGGCGGAACGCGATCCGTCCGAATCAGGATGAACCGGAGCCGGAAAATATTCTGGAAAATGTGGACGGGCGGAACGCGATTAGCCCGAATCAGGAGGAAAAGTCCGCCGAGCAATGGATTCAGGATTTCCGCGCAAATGACGCGTTTGAGAAAGTCAATGAACGCGGCGGCGTTTCTTATAATTTTAATCAGCTTCCGAAAATCATGGCGGCGCGCATGCTGGCGGATGCCCGGCGCGGAGATAAATCCAATCTGAAAAACACGAATTTGACGCTGGAAGAGATTAACGCCAAAGCCGAGGAATTAAAAAAAGACCCGACATATCAGAAATTTATTGTCTCAATCAGAAAAACCGCCGCCGCGGTGAGAATGACCGCCGCCGCCGTAAAAGCCGGTCACGGCGGCGGTTTGGATGATATGTTCAAAGATTATATCAGAACCCTGCCCGCCGGACAACTGCCCCAAGGCCCCCTGTTGAATCGCTATATGCCCACCGTCAAAGAGCGGATTGAGGGCTTGCAAGAGCGTATGAAAGCGAAAAAAGAGCCGAATGTAACTAAAGCGGCGGCGGAAATACTCGCGTTGCG
>CAJOFP010000275.1 GCA_905233795.1 uncultured Oscillibacter sp.
GAGGGCGAGTTCGCGTTCTCAATGCTGAGACAGTTCAAGCCGACATCCATTTTTGATATGTCGCTTGTGACGGCGTGTATCAGACCGTCCGGGGCATCGTATCGTGATCAATTATTAAAGCGAATCCCCCATAAAAATCCGTCGCCTATGATAGACGATTTGTTAAAAGAAAATCTTGGTTATATCGTCTATCAAGAGGATTCATTGAAATTTTTGCAACAGATTTGCGGAATGTCGGGGAGCGAGAGCGATAATGTACGCCGTGGAATCGCCCGAAAACAGAAAGACCGTCTTGACGCGGCTCTTCCGGCTATATTAGAGGGATATTGCGCGAAATCTCCCCAGCCGAGAGAAATCGCCGAACAGGAAGCGAAAGAATTTTTACGGATTATTGAAGATAGCGCGAGTTATCAGTTTGGCTATAATCACTCCGTCAGTTATTGTTTAATTGGCTATTTATGCGCCTATTTGAGATATTATCACCCGGCGGAATTTATTACAGCGTATTTGAATAACGCGGACGGGGAAGATGATGTCAAATCGGGAAGCGAACTGGCGGAAGCGTATGGGATAAAAATTGTCCCGCCGCGTTTTGGACTTTCAAAAGATCAATATATTTATGATAAAAACTCCGGCGTTATCGCAAAGGGAATCGCGTCTGTTAAGTATTTAAATAGCGCCGTGGCGAACGAATTATATCAAATCGCGCATGAAAATAATATAAAATCTTTTATGGATTTGTTAAAATTAATCGCCAAGCGTTCGTCTCTGGATGTTAGACAACGCGATATTTTAATAAAAATAGATTTTTTCCGTGAGTTTGGCAATATTCCGACGCTTTCACGGATTGTGAGTTTTTTTACGATGTTGAAAGGCGGCGAGGCGAAAAAAATCCAAAAGTCTAAAATAACCGGTTCGATGGCGGATATAATCGCCGGATTCGCCACGGATAAAAATAAAAGCGGACAGGACGCGAAATTTTATACGATTACGGATATGGACGGATTATTAAACGCTTGTGAACAAGCTGTCCGTGACTTAAATTTGCCGGATTTGGATTTGAAAATCAAGATACAAAATCAGATTGAAAATTTGGGTTACGCGGATGTTACGACCGGTAAACAGGAAGATCGGCGCAAATTATTGATTGAGGGCGTCACGCCTTTAAAAAATAAAGAGACGGGTAATTCATGGGGGTATGCTTTAAACGCGAAATCAATAGGAAGCGGAAAGACCGCGAGACTGACTGTAAAAGAGCGCATTTATCGGGACGCGCCTGTCAGAAAAGGGGATATAATTTTCGCAAAGGATTTTCGACGGAATCAGAAAGGCTACTGGTATCTGACGGCGTACACAAGATTTGCGTAGAAATCTTTCTTTTTGCTATTGACAAAATCTAAGTTATAATATATAATTTACAATATAGCTAAAAATATTTTATTTTTTTATTTTAATAAAATCTAAGTTATATAAATGGAGATGAATTTATGCCGGGGATTTGTAATGACCGCGTTTACGGTCTCGCGGAGAGTATTTATCGAAGCGGCTATCCGATGATGGAAGAGCCGCCCGCGTTATATGAGTATGAAGAAAATGTTGAACAGATTGAGCATGATATTCTCACGGGGAATTACACAAATCCGCATATTGCCCGCGCGATTAAATTGGCGAACGCGAAAGGCGGCGGACATGACCAGTTTTTAACGGGGATTGTCGTCAATTTCGATTTGACGTTCTCAAATAAAGCGTGGGCAGAGGCGGAGCGTTATAAATTTTTGAATTTTATTTCGTCCGCGAGTACAATGCACAGAATTTCCCGGATGAATATATCTGACTGTTGCAATTTGTATACGTCAAATGAAGCGATTATGACGGCGATATGGTTGCAAGAAGAGTATAACGCCATAGACGATAGCGAACCGGAAGCCAAAAAAACGGCGTATTTGAGATTGCTTTATAATTTACCGGCTGGATTTGAACTGACGGCGGGTATGACGACAAATTATCGCTGTTTGAAAAATATCTACGCGCAACGGCGAAGCCATAGATTACCGGATTGGCAGTTGTTCTGTGACTGGATTGAGACGCTGTCTATGGCCGGATATTTAATCACGGGAGAGGCGGTCAAAAAATGAATAACGCTGATAAAGTCGGGATTCACAAAGAGATTTGCGCCGAATTGAATCGGCTTTATGAGAAAAAGAATCATGATTACGGGGATTCTTTTGGGCGAATGTTTCATGAAGAGGGCTTGGCGATGGCGCGTATTCGTCTGGGGGATAAATTAAACCGTTTCAAAGCTCTGTCTCACGGAAATAAACGGCTTGTCGCGGACGAGTCGATTGAGGATACGCTGCTTGATCTCGCCAATTACGCGATTATGACAGTAATGGAAATGCGGATGGCGAAAAATGTGAAAAACGGCTGAAAGAGTGTGAAAAATAGATGATAAAGCTATTGACGGGCGGATCGCCCTGTACATTCTGGTCTATCGCGCAAACCAGAAATCGTGAAGTGGAGGCGTCCGGGCAAGGATGGGAGTTATTTAAAAATTTCTTAATCGCCCGTGACAAGTTCAAGCCGGATTATTTTTTATATGAAAATAATAAAAGCATGAGCGGGGAAATCCGGGAGCAAATCACAAGAGAATTAGGCGTGGAGCCTATTATGATCAATTCCGCGCTGGTATCCGCGCA
>CAJOFP010000276.1:0-4095 GCA_905233795.1 uncultured Oscillibacter sp.
ACGGCGCCCGTCAGATAAGTGATAATTAACGACGCGAACGGATTTAAATCCCCCGGCACGGCTTTTGTACAGACTTGATAAAATATATTAGAAAACAACACCAGCGCGAGCGGCCATATATAATTCCATGTAAGCATAATTTTATTATTTTTTATTTTAATTATTTTATATTATATATTTTAATATTATAATTATTTTTATTATTTTTATCCCCACATGGCGGACAGCGTGGGAATGACCTGTTTTTTCCGCGACATGATTTTCGGCAGAAACGCCGTATTGACTTTGTGTTTAATATCAAACGCGTGTCGAATACTCTCCTCATCGCCGACGAAAAATATTTGCGTACCCTCTTTTAAGACATCCGTGACCATTAAGACCACAGTATCTAACTGGCTTTTCTTTAAATTCTTACGCATAGCGTCCAGAAATTCATCCTGACGCGCTAATAATCTATCAGAATCCATGCAAGTAATTTGACTGACCGCCAAATTATGCCCCGCGATATGAAATTCTTTATAATCCGTTTTCAACATCGCTTCGACAGTTTTGCCCTCGCCGCTGGTCGCTGAATAAATCGCCCGTCCCAAATCCTCAAGCGATTCATTGGCGATTCGCGCCATTCGATTCGCTACGTCACGATCTCTCTGCGTACACGTCGGCGATTTAAACATAACAGTATCAGACACAATCGCGGCGGCCAATAATCCCGCCATTTTTTCCGTCGGCATCAATCCGCGCTCCTGATACATCCCGGCGATAATCGTACAGGTACTCCCCACCGGCTCATTGCGGACATAAATGGGATTCTTCGTCTCTATATCCGCCAATCTGTGATGATCGATAATTTCCAAAATCGTCGCCTGATCCAGTCCCGGCACGGCTTGCGCCTGTTCGTTGTGATCCACTAAAATCACTTTTTTGCGCCGGGGTCTTAATAAATGAAATCTTGACAGCGTCCCGACGGCGTGATTTTCCTCGTCCAGTACCGGATACGCCTGAAATCTATGCTCTAACACCGTGTTTTGAACGTCGTCAATATAATCATCCAAATGAAACGTCACTAATTTTTTGCTGTGACAAATCCGCGCAACCGGCTGGGCGTGAAAGATTAATCTAACGGCCTGATACGCGTCAAACGGCGTGGCGATTACGCAGGTATCCCCCGCCTGTTTCAATAATTCCGGGTCCGCCTCGGCCTGACAGACAATCACGCACTGTACGCCAATATCAAACGCCCGCTTCATCATATCCGGCTGATCGCCGCATATTACAATGCTATCCGGGCTGGAAAACAATAAATTTTCCCGTCCGACCGGCAAAGCGACCGTCACATTGCCCGATACGTCGTCCCGGAACTCCCCGCCCTCGTTTAATAATTTGCCCTCTAATACGGACAGTAAATTATATACCGGCACTTTCTCGACAAACGGGTCTTTTACGGATGATACGTCATATGTCGCAATATCGCCATCGGCAGAACCGACGCGCCGCCGCCTTTCATCGCCGCCAACGCGTGACTGATTGACGCGGCGGGCGATACCAACGGCGGCGTGTCGAAATCCAAGTCCCTTACCTGATTTCTTACGTTATTTAATAACATAGGCGGCTGCGCGTGAAATCTGTCTAAAATAATCTGCGTTTCGTCGCTGACGCCGCCAAGCCGCGCCGCCACATATTGCCGCTCCCCCAGCGCGTTCTTTAACGCCGCGTAGGACATCGCCGCGATAATCGAATCCGAATCCGGATTCTTATGCCCTGTAATATATACCGTATCCATCAATTTCCGTCCTCCCTCTTGTTCATATAAAATTTATAAATTTTATAAATTTATAAATTTTATCCCCGATTTTTTATATTTTTATTATATTATTATATATATTATTTATATTATAGCATAAATCATGCTCATGGGCAAGACATCCGGGAAATTCGCCGCGAAAATCTCAATCCCGCGAAATCTTTTATTTCAAATTTTAAAAATTTCCTGAAAACTTCCGGGAAAATCCCTTGTGAAAATCTTGAAAATCTATCGAAAATCTATTGAAAAAATCCGCGCTTTGCCGTAAAATATAAAATATTCGCGTTTTTATATTTTCAATCAAAATTTCAATTTAAAATCTAAAATCTAAAATTTAAATAATCTAAAATAATAATATCAATAATAATATCTCAAATATCTCAAATATCTCAATAACAGGAGCTTTTTATATTATGCGTGTCATTACCGGATCGGCGCGGGGACGGAAATTAAAAGAATTGGACGGCTTCGACATCCGTCCGACGACGGATCGCGTAAAAGAAGGACTGTTCAGCGCGATTCAGTTTGAAATCCCAAACGCCGATATTTTAGATTTATTCGCCGGAACCGGTCAGCTTGGTATCGAATGCCTTTCACGCGGCGCGAAATCCGCCGTTTTTGTCGACCAATCCCAAGCCGCCGCCGCCGTGATCCGCGATAATCTCAAAAATACAAATCTTACCGACCGCGCCCGCGTCTATACCGGCGACGCCCTGTCTTTTTTATCCAAAACGGCGAAAAATTTAAAATTTGACCTGATTTTTCTCGATCCGCCTTATGAATCCGATTTAATCTCTCAAGCCATGCGAAATATCGCCGCGTTTGACATTTTAAAACCGCGTGGTATAATCATCGTCGAACGTCCCGCCGCGAAAATCATCCCGCCCGCGCCGGACATCTTTCGCGCTTCGCGTTCTTACAAATACGGCAAAATCGCCGTTACTTTATATCAATATTCATATGCCGACAATATTTCCAATCAGCCCGAAAATATATTCAATCATCCTGTTACACATGAGGAATGATGCCGCATGAGAAACGCCGTATGTTCCGGCAGTTTTGATCCCGTTACGCTGGGCCATATGGATTTGATCCGCCGCGCCGCTCAATGTTTTGATCAAGTCTGGGTATGCGTCAGCCCCAACGCGGACAAGCGCAGTCAAATGTTCACCCCGGAACAAAAATTACTGCTTGTTCAGACCGCTGTCGCCGATATGCCCAATGTCGCGGCGGAACTCTGGCCCGGATTACTCGCCGATTACGCGATAAGCAAAAACGCCGTGATTGTGCGCGGCGTCCGCAACGGTTCAGACTTTGACAACGAATATCAATTAGCGGCGATTAATCGCCATTTGCGCCCCGGTCTGGAAACGCTTTTATTGCCCGCGAGCGGGCCTTATCAATATTTCAGTTCCAGCATGGCCCGCGAAATGATCCGGTATCAACAGCCGCTGGAAAACTGTCTCCCGAAAGAAATTATCCCGTTGATTAAAAAAATACGCGAAAATATACGCGAAAAACGCGAAAATTAAAAATATTTTCCAATCCGGGATTTTATATTTTATTTATATTTTATAAAAATATATAAATTATAAAAATAATATAATATAATCATAATTAAAACACGCGAAATTACGCGATACGCGATTAAGATTAAAGGAGAATTAATATTATGGCTAACGAAGTGGATCGTCTGATCGATATGCTGTATGAAAAGATTGAGGAAGCGCGCCCGGTGGCGCTCCAGACAGGTATGTGCAAAGTTGACCGGGATGAAATGCTGGATTTGCTGGACGAGTTAAAAGCGCAGCTGCCCGTGGAACTGAAACGCTCCCAAGAGCTTTTGACGGCGCGGGATAAATTCAAAGAAGAGGCGAAACGGGAGGCTGACCGGATTGTCCGACAGGCCGAACAGACGGCGAATAAACTGGTCGCGGAAAGCGAAATCGCCTACGCCGCCAAGGAAGAAGCCCGGCGGATTATCGGCGCGGCGGAGGATCGCTCCCGCCAGTTATTACAGCTGACAAATGTCTACGCCGAGGACGCCCTCGCCCGTACTGAAGAATCCATACAGGCGGCGTTGAACGGCGTGAAAGAAAGCCGGGTACGCTTCCGCGCCGTCTCCACCGCGAAATTACAGGAACAGCGCGAAAAATTAATCGGCAAATCGCCGTCCGCCCCCGTTTCCGATACGGCGTCCGCGCAGTCCGACGCCGGTTAATGCCCCGGATAAAAAAAGCGAATCCCCCCGGCGCGTTTCACGCGCCACCCCCCATTTAACACAATATCCCCCC
>CAJOFP010000276.1:4104-5495 GCA_905233795.1 uncultured Oscillibacter sp.
AAGTCCCCCCTGAAAGGGGGGATTTAGGGGGGTATTTCTCAAAGCGATATAATTTTAAGACAAGCTCTAAATCCACGGATAAATCCGGCCGGTTTCCAGAATATTTCCGGGATAATAATTAAAAAAACTTGTTAATTTATGAAAATAATATTATACTATTCGCGCCATGATTAATAATAATAATTATACGCATACGCCCGTGCTGTTAAATCCGGTTATACAGGGCTTGAATATCCAGCCGGACGGAATTTATATTGACGGCACGCTTGGACGCGCTGGTCACGCCCGTGAGATTTTAAAAAATTTAAATCCTGACGGCAAATTGATCGGCATTGACAAAGACCCCGCGGCGATTGAGGCCGCGAAAGAAATTTTAAATCCTTGGAAAAATCAAATTATTTTAAAACGCGGCGATTTCGCCGATCTCGACGCGATTTTAGCGCGAATTTCAGAAGATTTTAATTTTAATTTAAATTTAAATAATCTTAATAAAAATTTAAATAATTTAAATCATAATTTAAATTATAATCAAAATAATATCGGCATAGACGGCATGTTATTTGATTTGGGCGTATCGTCGCCGCAGTTGGACGATCCGGCGCGGGGCTTTTCGTATTCTCATGACGCGCCATTAGATATGCGTATGAACCCGGATTCGGATTTCAGCGCGAAAGATTTAATTAATAACTGGACTGAAAATGATTTAAAAAGAATATTTTATCAATACGGCGAGGAGCGTTACGCGGGCTTTATCGCCCGTGAAATTGTGAAACGGCGTGATAAAAAAATCATCGAAAGCACGGGGGAACTGTCGGATATAATCAAATCGGCGATGCCGGCGCGGGCGCTGCGCGAAAAACAACATCCCGCCAAACGCGTTTTTCAGGCGGTTCGCATAGCCGTCAACGGCGAATTGGACGCGCTGGAGCCTATGGTAAAAGCCGCCGCGAAATATTTAAACCCCGGCGGGCGATTGGCGATTATTACGTTTCACTCTCTCGAAGATAAAATGATTAAAAATCTTACGCGGGAATTATCCCAAGGCTGTACCTGTCCGCCGGATTTTCCGGTCTGCGTGTGCGGCAAAAAGCCGATTTTACGCGTTATCCCCCGCAAGCCGATTGTCCCGGACGAGATAGAATTACAAAACAATCCCCGCGCCCGAAGCGCGAAATTGAGAATCGCCGAAAAATTATAATAATATTTATATTTATATTATTTCGTCATCCGAAAGACGGGAGATATAAAAAAATAAAAATCATAAAAACGCGGGTTTATGAATATATTTCAAATAGAATTATGATTATATTGATAATATAATTATGAATATAATATAATATAATATTATAAAAACGCGGGTTTATATTTTTGATTTTATAAAACTTCCGGCT
>CAJOFP010000277.1 GCA_905233795.1 uncultured Oscillibacter sp.
CGGCAGCTTTGCGTGATCCGCAATCGAATAGTGCAAACCATCCACCGTATTGAGCTCGAAGCCAAGCTCCGCACAGTCGATGAAGCCGCATCCGCGCCGTTCCGCGTGATAACGGAACGGCGCGGCTTTATCATGTTTAGACTTGGCGGCAGGTCTCACCTTGTTATTTATTTAAATTTTTTATATAAATAAATAATATTATAATTATATAATATATATTATCGAATATCCGCAAAAAACGGCGAAAACGCACGGTTTCAGAGATTTTTCGGAAAAGCGATTAAAAATTTTAATTAAACTTTTCCAAAATGTATTGACATAGCGTCAAAAAAGGGTTACACTATGTTCTGACAATCTGTCAATAATAAATAAATAATAAAAATAATTAAAAATTAATAAAAATTAGTTTTGGAGGACGGCGGTTATGAAAAAGAATATCGGCTCTCATCTGGCGCTTTATCCCATGCCTGTCACGGTAATCGGGGCGATGAACGGGGACAAACCCACATGGACGCTGGTCGCCCATGTGGGCATTATCGGACATGACCGGTTGTTGGTCAGTCTGGCCGCGCCGCATTTTATCAACGGACGGATTAAAGAAACGAAAAAACTTTCTATTAATCTGACGGACGAGAAATTATTGCCCAAAGCGGATTACGCCGGATCGGTCAGCGGCGCGAAGATTGATAAATCCGGTCTGTTCGCGTGGGAAACGGCTGATAACGGCGCGCCGGTGATTACGGAATCCCCGCTGTCGATTGCCTGTACGGTGGAAGATATTTATATCACAAAAGGCTTTGAGAGTTTTATTTGCGCGATTGACGCCACGCTTGTGGACGAAAAATATTTAAACGCGGCCGGAAAGATTGATTATCGCAATTTGAAACCGGTATTGTTTGAGTTTCCGACTTATGAATATTTAAAAACGGGCGATGTTCTGGGGAAATGCCTGTCTTTCAAGAAACAGCCGGAGGCATAATAAAGGAGTTGACGAAATGCCGAAAGGATCGCCGGAACTGACCGCCGCGAGAAAAGAGGAAATTATCGCCGCGTGTGAAAAGTTATATCAAACTATGAGTTTTAAAGAAATTACGATTCAGGAAATCGCTAATTTCACGTCTTTCACGCGCCCGTCGATTTATAATTATTTCGAGACGAAAGAAGAAATTTTTCTCGCGCTGTTACAGAAAGAATACGAACGCTGGACAGCCGATCTGGAAGAAGTGATGAAAAATACGGAACAAATGACGCGGGATGAGACGGCGCGGGCGCTGGCGCGTTCTCTGGAACGGCGGGAACAGCTTTTAAAATTGATGAGCATGAATCATTTTGATATGGAGACCAACTGCCGGATGGAGCGTCTGACGGAATTTAAAATAGCGTTCGGCAATTCGATAAAGACAGTAGACCGGATGTTACGGAAATTCTGTCCGGAAATGCGCGCCCAGAATCGGGAGAATTTTCTTTACGCGTTTTTCCCGTTTGTGTACGGCATTTATCCCTATGCGGTTGTGTCGGATATGCAAAGAAAAGCAATGGACGAGGCCGGTACGAATTTTGTCTATCATTCTATTTATGAACTTGCTTATCCGTGCGCCAAAAAATTACTGGAAGCGGAAATTTAAAATTAAATAAAAAAACGGGGGAATGACAGGATGAAATATACGAAACTGGGCGATTCGGATTTAAATATTTCCCGGATTTGCATGGGCTGTATGGGGTTCGGCGATCCGGGTCGCGGACAGCATTCATGGACGATTGATGAGGAACATTCCAGAGAGATTATCAAGCGCGGACTGGAACTGGGCGTTAATTTTTACGATACGGCGATTGCCTATCAAAGAGGCACAAGTGAACAGTATGTAGGCCGCGCCCTGCGTGATTTCGCCAAGCGTGACGAATTTGTGATAGCGACTAAATTTCTCCCCCGGACGCAGGATGAAATTAACTCCGGCGTGACCGGTCAACAGCATATTGAGAATATGCTGAATATCAGTCTGAAAAATCTGGGCATGGATTATGTGGATTTATATATTTATCATATGTGGGACTGGCAGACGCCGATTTATGATATTTTAGACGGCTTAAATCGCGTGGTGAAAGCCGGAAAAACGCGCTATATCGGGATTTCTAACTGTTTCGCGTGGCAGTTGGCGAAAGCGAACGCGCTGGCGGAAAAAGAGGGATTCGCAAAATTTATTTCGATTCAGGGGCATTATAATTTATTATTCCGGGAAGAGGAACGGGAAATGGTTCCGTTGTGTCAGGAAGATAATATCGCGCTGACGCCTTACAGCGCGCTGGCGTCAGGACGATTGTCCCGGCGTCCCGGAGAACAGGACACGAAACGGGCGCGGGAGGACAGTTACGCGAAGTTTAAATACGACGCGACGCGGGAACAGGACGGCGTGATTATTGAACGCGTAGCGGAAATCGCGGACAGACGCGGCGTCAGCATGACGGAAGTTTCTCTGGCGTGGCTGTTGACGAAAGTAACGGCTCCTGTAGTAGGCGCGACAAAGTTGCGTCATATTGAGGGCGCGGCGAAAGCGACGGACTTGGAATTAAGCGATCAAGAAATCGCGTATCTGGAAGAGCCGTATATTCCGCATCCCTTGGCGGGCGTCATGGCGCAGAACAAAACCGCCAACGCCAAAGAAAAACATGTCTGGTCTACCGGAAATACAAGCAAACGGGGAAATACGGGAGGAAATAAAATGGAAAAAGAGCAGGCGAAAGCGAGACGATCTCCCATGACGGCGGCGGATTTCGCCAAACGGGACGATACGGCGGTTTATTGGCTGGGCAACGGCGGCGCGATGTTAAACGTCCGGGGGACTGTGATTTTAATCGACCCGCTGTTAAAGGGCTTTGATATGCCGATTTACACGGAAGCGCCGATTCTGCCGGAAGAAATTCCCCACGCGGACGCGATTTTAATCACGCATTGCGACAACGATCATTTCAGCCGCGATACGCTGTCGGAA
>CAJOFP010000278.1 GCA_905233795.1 uncultured Oscillibacter sp.
CGTTGGTAATATTAACTCTGTTATCTTGGATCGTGTTTTCACAGATCGCGCAATATTCCGGATTGATTTCGATTCCATAGTATTTTTCGGCGTCGAATACAAGTCCGGCGCGGATAAAATTACCTGTTCCGCAGGTCGGCTCAATGACGGCGGACGGTTTTATTTTTCGATTGTTTTTTAAATATAAACAGATTTTTTTCGCAAAATCCAACGGCGTTTGATAATCCCCATATTCACGCTTGCCATTCATAATTGATTACTCCCGGCACGCTATTGGACAAGTCAATCACTCTGGAATATTGTAAACGCCATTGCAAGGCGTTGCTGATGGTCAAATAGCCCTGTTCAGGCGGACGTGAGAGAATCTCCTCAGCGAGATTATGATAAATAATTTCATCGCCGGGAATGTTTCTGTCCTGTAAAAAGCCGATAATATCTTCTTGATTCGCGCCGTCCTGTACCATTTCCCGCAATCTCCGCGTGATTGTAAAATCAGCGGTTCTGTTTTTGTCTATAAACGCGCAATGCGTAAAATATAACGCGCAAGAATCCGCCGTATCTTGTTTGCGATATACGAATACTAATAAATGATAGCCCAATCCGAAAATTTTTTGACGGGCGTTTCTGAACGGACAGCTTGACTGCGGTTGTGTAACGGACGTGACTTTTATATCCGTTTGGATTTCAGACCCCGGCAAATCAATTCCTTTCGCGCTGTTGCCGATTTCAACCGTATATTGAGATTGTAAAAAGCGTTGAAATTTATGTTCAATATATGTCCCGACCGCTTTTCCGTCCGTAACGCCGATTAATGCCTTTTGATTCGCTTTACTTTCGATTTCACAAAAGATTTTGGCGGATTGGATAAGAGAATCTCTCGTCAAAACAGGTTTCATATTTTTATTTTTCCTTTCAAATAACGCGATTTTTATATATTATTATAACGCGCTCTTGATTTTTTGCAATAAAGATTAGATTATATAATATTATGATATATCATTCGTGAAGTCCATGCGTTATATTTATTTATTGATATTATGATTTTTATCGTGTGATATATCCGCGCTTTACAAGCGTTTTTTTTTATTGTATAATAATGATTAATAAATTTTTTATGATGATAATCGCGTGAAAAAGCGAAAAAAGCGGGGATGAAAGATGGCTTTGATTGAATATGACGTATATAAGCAGAAATTGAGGGATTTGGAGCCGGAACTGGATAAATTATCCGCCGCGCTGGATATGGATAATGCCAGACAAGAGGCGGCGCGTCTGCGGGCGGAAACGGAAGCGGACGGATTCTGGAATGATTTACAGAGATCGCGGAAAACGCAGATTAGATTGAAGCAATTAGAAAACAAAATCACGCGGCAGGAAAAATTAATCGGCGCGTGGGAGGATTTGACGGCGTTGTGTGAAATGGGACAGGAAGCGGACGACGCGGATTTATTATCGGAATTGAAAAACGAGTACGCGGATTTAGAAAAACAGGTGGAAGAATCCCGCATGACGGCTTTATTGTCCGGCGAATATGACGGGTCGAATGCTATCTTGCAATTTCATCCGGGCGCGGGCGGCACGGAGGCGCAGGACTGGGCGCAAATGTTATATCGCATGTACACGCGCTGGACGGAGCGTCACGGATTTTCGTATAAAATTTTAAACTATGAGGACGGCGACGAGGCCGGATTGAAATCCGCGACGATTTCTATAGAGGGCGAAAACGCGTATGGATTATTAAAAAGCGAGAGCGGCGTACACAGACTTGTACGGGTTTCGCCGTTCGACGCCAATGCCCGGCGGCATACGTCTTTCACGGCTGTGGAAGTCATGCCGGAAATGGATGACGATAATTCGATAGAAATCCGGGATGAGGATATAGAAATGCAGGTCTATCGTTCGTCGGGCGCGGGCGGACAGCATGTCAATAAAACTTCGTCGGCGGTGCGATTGATTCACAAGCCGACGGGGATTGTCGTCGCGTCGCAACAGGAGCGGAGCCAATTTCAAAATAAAGATAACTGTATGAAAATGCTGCGGGCGAAATTATTGGAATTAAAAGAGCGACAGCACGCGGAAAAGATTTCAGATATAAAAGGCGTACAGATGAAAATCGAGTGGGGCAGTCAGATCAGATCATATGTATTTATGCCGTATCAGTTAGTGAAAGACACGCGGACGGGATTCGAGACCAGCGCGGTGGACGCCGTCATGGACGGCGATCTGGACGGCTTTTTAAACGCCTATTTAACCAAACTCGCCACGGGTGAAATATAAAATAAAAATAATATAAAATAATATAAAAAACCGGATTCGCGGCGAAACGCGGATCCGGGATATTTAAAAATATAAAAAATAAATTAAATAAAAATAAATAAATAAAAAAATGGTGCCGATGGTGGGAGTCGAACCCACACGCTGTCGCCAGCGGCGGATTTTGAGTCCGCTACGTCTACCAATTCCATCACATCGGCCCGTTATTATTATTATACAGGAAAGAAAATCAAAACGCAAGAGGAAAATAAAAAAAATTTTCCGCCTCGCGCTTTATATTTTTTTATTTTTATATTTTTAATATTTTATATTATTTTATATTTTGTGTTTTGGACGGGAAGCGTATATAATTTATATAATAATTCATTTATAAAATGCGCGAACGGAAAGAAAGGGGTGTTGAATCATGATGAAATTTGAATCCGAACGGGGCGACGTGTCTGTCAGCGGCGCGGTGTTTTCCAATATTACGGGTATGGCGGCTATGAACTGTTTCGGCGTCAAGGGCATGGCGTATCGGTCCATGACGGACGGCCTTGTGCATCTTTTGCGGCGCGAGGCGATGAATAAAGGCGTCAAGATCACTTATCTGGATGACGGGGCTATTAAGATTGAACTGCATATCGTCGTGGAGAACGGCGTAAATATACCGGCTGTCTGCCGTTCGATTATGAACGAAGTGCAATATGTCGTGACGAAGAACACCGGCGCGGAAGTCCGATCCGTGGATGTGTGCGTGGACTCCGTGACGCTGTAATTATAATTATAAAAATAATAAAAATAAATTTTAATATATTTTAATATATTTTTGCAAGGCTAAAATAAGGAGGACGCCGCTCCCATGAGTGAACGAATTACCGGCGCGCTGTTTAAAGAAATGATTCTGCACGGCGCCGCCGCGATTACCGCCCGGAAACAGGAAATTAATGATTTAAACGTCTTTCCCGTTCCCGACGGAGATACAGGTACCAATATGTCAATGACCATCGCCGCGGCTGTCACGGAACTGCGCAAGGCGGATTATGTGGATTATGTCCAGATCGATCAGGCGGCGTCCGTGACGGCGTCGGCGCTGCTGCGGGGAGCGCGGGGTAATTCCGGCGTGATTTTATCTCTCCTGTTTCGCGGGATGTCCAAGAGCTTAAAAGGACAGGAAAGCGCGGACGCGTTAATATTCGCGGCGGCGATGCAAGAGGGCGTTTCGGCGGCGTACAAGGCCGTTATGAAACCGGCCGAAGGCACGGTTCTGACCGTTTCCAGACTGGCGGCGAAACGCGCCGCCGATCTCGCCGAAGCCGGCGAAAAAGATTTGGAAGTAATCTTTCAAGAGGCGTTGTCCGCCGGATATGACGCGCTGGCGCAGACAACGGAATTGAATCCGGTATTGAAAAAGGCGGGCGTGGTGGACGCCGGCGGCAAAGGCTATTTATTTATTTTAGAGGGCATGTTGGCGGCGTTACGCGGGGAGCCGTTGCGGGATGTCAGCGAATATGGCGGCCCGGACAAGGCCGATTTCGCCGCCCTGACGGACGAGGAAATTACTTTCACGTTCGATACGGTTTTTATCGTGCGTAAAAAGCCGGGTGTGGAATTAAATCGCTTTCGGGCGTATTTAAGCTCCATAGGCGACAGTCTTGTTATCGGCGAGGATGACGAGGCTTTCAAAGTCCATGTGCATACGGATACCCCCGGCGACGCTTTGAATGAAGCGCGGAAATACGGCGTTTTGGAACTGGCTAAAATTGAAAATATGCGCCTGCAATATGACGACATGGCCGCCGGACGCAAACCCCGTTCGACGGACGATTTGGACGCCGTGGAACAGGAACTGGAAGCCATGGAAGAAGAGCAAAAGCAAAATAAAAATAATAATATTAATAATATTAATCCCGGAAATAATTTAAATAATAATTTAAATAATCCGCCGAAAGCGTATGGATTTTTGGCCGTGTGCGCCGGTGACGGGATGTCGGCGATTTTCCGCGATCTGGGCGCGGACGCGATTGTCTCCGGCGGGCAGACCATGAACCCGTCCACGGAAAGTTTATTGACCGCCGTGGAAGAAATCAACGCCGAAAATATTTTTATATTGCCCAATAACGGCAATATTATCATGGCGGCGCGTCAGTGCGCGGGATTGACCAGTAAAAACGTGATTGTAATCCCGTCGAAAACAATCCCGCAGGGCATTACGGCTATGATGAACGTCGATTTCGACGCCCCCGACGCGGTCAGTCTGGAAAGCGCGATGACCGAAAGCCTGTCCGGCGTCCATACGGCGGCGATTACCTATGCCGCCCGCGATTCGGAATTTGACGGCTTTCAAATCCATGAGGGCGATTATTTGGCGCTTGACGAGGGCAAATTGTTCGGTACAGACGCGTCATTACACGTTTTATTAGAACGCGTAGCGAAAGCGGCGTCACAATTAAAAGCCTCGTTTATATCGCTCTATTACGGCGATAACGTGGAAGAACCGGCGGCGCTGGCGGCGGCGAAAATGTTTGAACACGTCTGCCCGGACGCCGAAGTCGCCGTACTGTCCGGCGGACAACCCGTTTATTATTACATTATCTCGATAGAATAAATTTAATAATATAATAATAAATTTAAAATTATAAAAATCCCCCTGATTTCCGTTTTTATCTTCCGGATCACGCGGGGGGATTTTTTTATTTATTTATTAAATTATATAAAACCCGCGCTCCGTCAGAATCCGGGGGATTAAAATATCATGCGGCTCAAACGGGATTTCCCGCGTTAATAATCGCTCACGGCATAATAAAATCAATCCGCCGTGAAAATCCGCCGCGTTCGCTAAATATCTGTCATAATATCCGCCGCCGTAGCCCAGACGCCGACCCGTTTTTATATCACAGGTCAGACAGGGCAATATAATTAAATCAATCCGATCCGGCGGGATTGCGCTTGTCTGATTCAAATCCGGCTCTAAAATGCCCATCACGCCCGGCGACAACGC
>CAJOFP010000279.1 GCA_905233795.1 uncultured Oscillibacter sp.
GATGTCATGGGATATGATTTGTCCGGGAAAGAGACGAACGCGGTGAATAAAAGCTATTTATCTATGGCGGCGGACGGGACAAGTAAAATTACGGGCATGATTGAAAAAATTATTGATAAAAATTCCACGACGGGCATAGACGCGGTAACGGGCGCCACTTGCGCGTCAAACGCGATTGTACGGGCCGTGGAAAACGCGCTGGAACAGACGCCGGAAATTTATAATAACACCGGCGGCGGTGATGATAATAATAATATTCCCGACGGGATTTACGCCGGAGAGGCGCAATGTCTGACGGGATATATTAATTACATGGTTGATTTAGATATTACTGTCAAATCCGGGAAAATCACGGAAATCCGGGATAACAGTTTAAAAACGCCGATGTCGTCGAAAGATAAAAGTTTATACGCGCAAGCGTGGAAGAGTATTTCAAAAGAATTGACCGGCGCGGACGCGGAGAATTTAAAAGCCGCCGACGCGGTAACGGGGGCGACGATTTCTTCCGGGGCGATTAATTCAGCCGTCAAAAACGCGATTCAATCCGGAACGCAAGCCCAAGAAATATCAGGGGAGTTATACGCGCCGGAGGGGATTTCGCTGTATGGCAGGACTTATCCGGTCGTGACGGTGGAAAACGGAAAAATCACGGGCGTGAAAATCATACCGGCGTTGGGTGTCAGTGATGAGGATATGGAAAAATTAAACGCGTTTGTGGAGAAAATAATTAAATCGCAAAGCGTGACGGGTCTGTCATGGCCGGACGGGATTCAGGATCAAGCGTTTAATATAGCGAATTTAATTGACCAGATTTTATACGGGGAAAATATATTAAAATAATAAATTAAAATAGAAAGGGGGTTTTTAAAATCATGATAGCGGAAAGCGATAAAATGAATAAAAGCGCGAATAAAAGCGCGGAAAGCGGCAAGAAAATCACGCGGCGGGATTTTGTACGCGGGGGCGCGTATGCGATTTTAGGCGCGGCGGCGGCTGGGATTTTCAGCGAATTTTTACCCGGACAGGCGGCGGATATAAATTTAAAAAATAATATAAAAAATCAAACGGATTTGACGGGCGCGGCGGATATAAATATCAAAAGCGCGGATTTAACAAGCGTGAAAGATATGACAAGTCCGTCGATTACGCGGGACATGTCAAAATGTATCGGTTGCGGAAAATGCGTTGAAATTTGTTCCGGGCGGCAGGGATTGGATATTCTGGAGCTTGTCGAGGAAAACGGCGCGGCGGTATCGCGTTTAAAATACGCGGATGATTTGTCAAAAAGCAAGTGTATCGGTTGCGGACAGTGCGCGAGACATTGTCCGTCGGGGGCGATTGCGGTCCGGGACGGCTTAGCTACAGTCAGCGCGGCGATGCGGAATCAAAAATATAAATATATCGCGTGGCAGTTCGCGCCGTCGGCCCAGCATATTATCGGCGAAGAGTTCAGAAATTTGACCGGCGCGGATATGTCGCGTAAAATCGCGGCGGCGGTTCGGGCGTTGGGCGAGAAAAATTTAGCGTTCTCAACGGATTTCGGCGCGGATATGACGATTATGGAAGAAGCGACGGAATTTGTGAATTATTATAAAACAGGCGATAAAAATAATAAAAAGCCGTTCATGACTTCCTGTTGTCCGGGATGGGTGAATTACGCGGAGATTTACGCGCCGGAGATTTTAAAAAATTTATCGTCCTGCAAGTCGCCTATGGAAATGCTCGGGAGTTTGATTAAAAGCTATCTGCCGGAGAAATTAGGCGTGAAAGCGTCGGAGATTTTTCATGTAGCCGTCATGCCGTGTACGGCGAAAAAATACGAGCGGGCGCGGGACGAAATGTTGACGGACGGGATCAGAACCGTGGACGCCGTTTTGACGGTAATCGAATTTAAAAATTTATTGGTATCCAAAGGCATTGACTTGGCGGCTTTAAAAGACGCGGAATATGATAGTATTTTCAGCGGCACAAGCGGCGCGGGACGTATTTTCGGCGCGACAGGCGGCGTCTGTGAGGCGGCAATGCGAACGGCGTATTATATTATAACCGGACAGGAGCCGCCTGAAATTCAATTCGCCGAACTGCGCGGCAATGACGGAATCAAGACGGCTGAAATTAAAATCAATAATAATATTATTCGCGCCTGTGTCGTAAACGGCATAGCGAATATTAAAAATATCATACAAGATATAAAAAACGGCGTATGCGAATATGATTTTATAGAAGTCATGGCGTGTCGGGGCGGATGTTCCGGCGGCGGCGGGACGCCGGTCTTATTCGCTGATGAGAGTATCCGCCACCGGGGTTTATATCAATATGACGCGTCCAGCGCGATTTCATCCAGTCATCATAATCAGGTTTTATCTGATATTTACAGCGCGTATCTCAAATCGCCTTGTTCTGAAATCGCGGAAGAATTATTGCACACGTCTTATTACGCGAGAGAATTATAATAAAAAAATAAAACCCTTCCCCCTGTCCCCCTTCCCTTTCAGGGACGGGGGAACGTAAAATTAAAAAAGTCCCCCCTGAAAGGGGGGATTTAGGGGGGTTTTATTTCTCAAAAGGTCTGAATAAAAAAACTGGGCGGGAATTAAATCCCGTCCAGTTCCTGACGCCCGTCAAGAGCGCGCATTAAAGTCGCCTCGTCGGCAAATTCCAGATGTCCGC
>CAJOFP010000280.1:0-9072 GCA_905233795.1 uncultured Oscillibacter sp.
TAACTGCATTCTGACCCGGCTTTTCGTCCTGAAAAAGATTTTATTTAAACTCTGATAATCAATCCCCGTTTTCATCAAAGCCGCCGCCACGGAATGCGTATGCGCCGTCGTGTTATTATACGAAAAACAGCCGCAATCCGTCGAAATCGCAAGATATAACGGCAACGCGATTTCCGGCGTAATCCGTCCCAGCGCGCATAAAATATCATATAATAACTCCCCGCAGGCGGCGGCGTCCGCTCTGACGATATTATTTTTCCCGAACTCCTCAAAAGACGGATGATGATCAATCGCCAAATCGACTTTGCCCTTATATTTTTCCGCGTTCTTGGGGAATAAATTTTCCGTCGCAATATCCACCGATATAATTTTTATTTCTTTCCCCGGCTGAAATATCACGTTTTCCGACGCTTCGCCGGGATATTCATCCGGCTTTTCATCCGATTCTATATCCGCTTTTATATCCGTTTCCGCTTCCGGCGTTTCGTCTGATTTTATATCTTTTATATCCGCTTCCGCGTTTTCACCCGGATTTTCTTTTATATCCGTTATATCCCTTTCATCTTCCGACAAATTATCCGGCGCGTCTTTGAAATTTTCATTTTCCACCGGCTTTTCACCCGCGTTTTCCGGCTTCATATCCGTTTGTTTACGCAATATCATTTCCGTATCCAACGGATAATCTTCCGGCAGTTGATATAATTCACAATATGGTTTCATATGCTCCGTCAATCCGGGATTCGGCAGCATATACGCCCGCTTTCCCAGACGCCGCAATCCGGCGCATAACGCCGCCGCGCACCCTATCGTGTCCCCGTCGGGCCGGATATGCGTCAAAATCAATATATTTTCATATTCATCACTCTTCAATAACGCCGCCGTTTCCCGTACCGTCAGCATGATTTCCCTCCAATCCCGTCGCGTCCGCCGTATTATTATTATTATTATTATTATTATCCGCCGCTTCCGCTCTCTGTTTACTCAGAAACTCCTCTATCACACTATCCGAGACTTTCCACTTTTTGCGATCTTCCTCATCCGGGAATCTCCATACCGGTTCCCGTTCCTTCGCCGGATTCTTTTCCGAATCCTCCGCGTATTTGACATTTCGCAAAATCTTTAATACATGCGCCCCCCGCGCAATCGAATGATCAATCTCAAATTCTAATTGCGGCGTGTAACGCAGACCCAATTTCCGGCCCAGTTCCCGCCGCATATAACCCGCCGCCGATTTCAAACCCCTTAAAGTCTCTTGTTCCCTCATCGAATCCATTACGCTGATATACACTTTGCAATAACGCAAGTCACGCGTCACTTCAGCGCGGGTGACGGAAATCATGCCGACGGCATTCACACGCGGGTCTTTCAATCGCCGAATTAACGCCGATACCTCCCGTTGGACTTCCTCATTAATACGTTCGATACGACTTCCGGGCATTTGTTATCCAATCTCCTCTCTGAGTAAAAACATATCAAAAATGAAATTTTATTCCGCTTTCTTTCATAATCGCGTTGGCCGTATGGCGTGATTTGATTCTGGAATCCACCGCGAAATTGCGATTTGTAATAGGACTGTACCAAATATCATGATCGCCTTTGCCGCGGCGTATAAATCGACATCCGTTCCGGGATAATTGTTCCCGGACTTTTTTCTCATATTCAGCCATTACGCCGACAACCTTTCACGACGTTCCACAAAAAAAAGAATCGCATCCGCCGCCGGCAAATGATTTAATTCCAACAGTTCCGGCAACGCGAATCTTACGCGCTCCATAAGCGCGTCCAGAGAACCGCTTTCCAGCGCAAGTCCCACAGTCTCTTCACTGAGCGCAATCCATACCCCGGCTTCCGCGTCCCATGTAATTTTAATTACATACTCACTTTCATTTGACGGCATTGTTTTTCCCCCGCGCTTATTTCCGAATAAATTTCTGATCCGACGCCGGAACCCCGGACTCGTCCGAAATATAACGCTCGGCGACCATACGCAGGTCATATTTTTCCCGTAAACCGGCGATCACGCCCATCATCGGCGACGCGTGATGAATATCAATCGCCTTTTGATCTTTCCAGCTGTCGATTAACAACACCGTTTCGGGATTGTCAAGAGACACAAAATAATCATAACGCAGATTGCCGGGTTCGGCGCGAATCGCCGCCACCGTGCCACCCGATACCATTTCCTCGGCGAATTTGCGGGCGTTGCCGTTCTCTCCCGTGTAATATAAATTCATCGTGATACTCATGATATATACCTCCATAACGACTTATTTGGTATAAAAATACACTTACTTGCCCTTACCATATTTCCATAATATAGTGTAATTTAATTACCGGGGAATTTCCTCCATCGTGAACGCTTCTATAATATCGCTTTCTTTTATATCATTGAATTTTTCCACCGTCATGCCGCATTCGTAATTCTCCGCGACTTCTTTCGCGTCGTCTTTAAAGCGTTTCAGCGACGCCAACGCGCCCTCATGAATCACAATACCGTCACGAACCACACGCACGGAACTGTTACGCGTAATTTTGCCCTGTTGTACATAACAGCCCGCGACAGTCCCGATACCGGAAACGTGATAAATTTTCCGCACTTCCGCGTGACCCAATACCACTTCACGGTATTTCGGCGCAAGCATACCTTTCATGGCGGCTTCTATCTCGTCAATACAGTCATAAATCACGCGATACATCCGCATATCGACATTTTGACGCGCCGCGTCGTCACGCGCCGCCGCGTCCGGGCGGACGTTAAAGCCGACGATAATCGCGTTGGACGACGCCGCAAGCATGACATCCGATTCATTAATCGCGCCCACGCCGCCGTGAATCACGCGGACATTGACTTCATCGTTCGATAACTTTTCAAGAGACGCTTTCAACGCCTCCACACTGCCCTGCACGTCGCCTTTGACAATCAAAGCGAGTTCTTTCCGTTCGCCCGCCTGAATCTGATCGAATAAATTTTCAAGCGATACTTTCTGAACCGGCGCGGCGGCTTTGGCGCGTTCCTCAGTTTTACGCTGTTCGACCAGCGCCCGCGCCATCCGTTCATCGGCGACCGCGAAAAACGGACTGCCCGCCGTCGGCGCTTCTGATAATCCCGCGATTTCCACCGGTACTGACGGCCCGGCTTCCGTCAGTCTCGCGCCTCTGAAATCCAACATGGCGCGAATACGTCCCACAGCCGTTCCCGCTATAATAATATCGCCCTGTTTCAGCGTCCCGTTCTGGACTAAAAGCGTCGCCACAGGTCCGCGGCCTTTGTCTAATCTGGCTTCTATCACAGTCCCGGACGCCGCCCGATTCGGATTCGCTTTTAATTCCTCCATTTCGGCGGTCAAAATTACCATTTCCAGTAAATTTTCAATCCCGATTTTTTTCTTCGCCGAAATCCGACAGCAAATCGTGTCGCCGCCCCATTCCTCCGGCACAAGTCCATGCTCCGTTAATTGCTGTAACACGCGATCCGGGTTCGCGTTTTCTTTGTCGATTTTATTCACGGCTACTATAATGGGAATATTCGCCGCTTTCGCGTGATTAATAGACTCTATCGTCTGCGGCATAATGCCGTCGTCGGCGGCGACCATTAAAATGGCAATATCCGTAATCATCGCGCCGCGCGCGCGCATGGAAGTAAACGCCTCATGACCCGGCGTATCCAAGAAAGTAATTAATTTCCCGTTGATTTCCACCTGATACGCGCCGATATGCTGGGTAATGCCTCCGGCCTCTCCCGCCGCGACCGAAGTATGACGGATCGTATCTAACAGCGTCGTTTTGCCGTGATCGACATGACCCATGACGACGACAACCGGGGCGCGGGGTTCCAGTTCATCCGGGCTGTCCTCGTGTACGTCAATCAATTTTTCCTCAATCGTCACGACGACTTCCCGTTCCACTCTGCAGCCCATTTCCTCGGCGATAATCGCGGCGGTATCAAAATCAATAAACTGACTGATCGACGCCATAATCCCGTTTTTCATCAGGCATTTGACGACTTCCGCGCCGGTCTTTTTCATACGCGACGCCAATTCGCCCACGGAAATTTCATCCGGAATCTGTACTTTTACCGGCGCTTTCCGGGCAATCTCCATATGCAGACGGCGCATACGCTCCGCCTCGTCCTGACGGCGTTTGTTCGATAATTGCCCATTGCGCCGCTGTTGATTGGAACTGCGAATTTTTTGCTTGCCGCTCTTTTGCTGCTGCATTCTCTGACCGCGCTGTCCGCCTAAATCTTCCAGACGCTCGTCATATTTTTCAAGATTGACATCGCCGCCCTTGCGGGTATCGACGATTTTTTTCTGTGGCACGCGGGAGCGCGGCGCCGTATCATTCGCATGATTCACGCTGTCCGCGCCGTTTTTATTCTCCGCCTGATTATTATTCCGCTTGCCGGTTCCGGTTTTGTTATTCTCCGTGATACGGGCGGAATTATTATTTAATTTTCCGGCGGGTTTCGCGTCCGGTTTCATATCCGGCTTTTTGTTCCCACTCTTATTCTCGACTTTATTTTTATTTTCAATCGTTTCGCTTTCCGCCTTTTGTTCCGGTTTGACAACCGTTTTTTTCATATCTTTCGCGTCCGCTTCGGCTTTGACAATCTCTTTCGCTTCCGGCTTCGCGTCCGCTTCAGCTTTTACAGTCTCTTTCGTTTCCGGCTTCTCATCCGTTTTTACAATCTCTTTCGCTTCCGGTTTTTCGTCCGTTTGGACAATATTTTTTTCTTTCGTTTCCGTCTCGCCGTCGGTCTTTACGATCTCTTTTTCTTCGGCTTTCGGCTAGTTTGCGCCTCAGGTTCGCTTTTCGCGTTATCTTGCGCCTCAATCGTCTGATTTTCAGACGCGGCTTCGGGAATATCCGAATTTTGCGCGGCGGGAATATCCGGCTTTTCATCTGAAATGTCAGAAGCGGCTTTCGGCTTTAAATCGGCGTAAATCGCCTCAATACTGGAAACCTGATTGTGCTGGGTCAGATACTCAAATATCACGGATAACTCGTGATCATTGAGGGACTGTTGATAATTACGGGGCTTCAGCCCGTACATAGTGAGGATTTCCATAATCCGTTTGGAAGGCAGTCCGAAATCCTTCGCCACTTCATGCACTCTGTATTTTTCACTTTTAGCCAATCAAATGCACCTCTCGTCAAACGCCAACCGTTCGGCTGGGAAAATAAATATGAATATAAATATAAATATGTCATGGATTCCGTTTTTTTCCGCCGTCAGACGACGAACGCGGCGGCTTCGCGCCGGGACGCGAATTGTCATGGAATTTAACATAAAACGCGCCGGAACGATTCGCTCTATGCTTTATTTTATCGCTTTTCTGATCATTTTTATCATGATTCAACACGCGCCGCGATTGAAATTTTTTATTATTTTTAAATTCATCGCCTGATTTTTCCCCGCGCCGGAATTGGCCACGCGGTTTTACTTTTTCGCCGTCTTTCAATTCGCGCTTCAATTCGCGTTTAAATTCACGGCGCGGTTTCGATTTCTCATTTGATTTCCCGTCCGATTTTTCATGAGATTTTTCATGAGGTTTTTCAAATGTTTTTACAGGCGTTTTTACACGCGTTTTCGCTTTCCGCTCTTCCATACGGCGCGATTTGATTTCCAGTTTTTTCAGCGTCTCCCCGTAAATCTCCGGGCTGACCGACGCCAGACGGCTTGTCAGCGCGATTGCGAGACCTAAATCCGTCAGCGCGGCGACGGAAACGGTCTTTTTCCCCAGACTTCGCCCTAATTCCTCACTCGTACAAGGCAGCGTAATTTCAAGACATTGTCCGACTTCCGCCTGATGAATCCCGTTCCGGCGGGTACGCTCCGACGCGTCTTGCGCGACGACAATCAACCGCGCCGCTTTCGCGTGAACCAACGCCGTCACAGCGTCCGCGCCGATTTCCAGCCGTCCGCCGCGTAACGCCAATCCCAACAGAGAAAGATAATGATTATTATTTTCCATTTTCGCCTCCATTCGCCGCGTCCGGCTTTTCTTCCGCAATCTTTTGTCCGGTATCCGGCTTGGCGTCCCGCCCGATATTTCGTCCGGCGTTTTGCGCGGCGTCCGCCTCGATTTCCCGCTCCAGAATATCAAATATCCCGACGGGAATCGCGGTTTTTAATACGCGTTCCAAAGACCGCGATTTTCTCGCCCGCCGAAAACATTCGATATTACGGCACAGATACGCCCCGCGTCCGGGCTTTTTGCCTTTGAAATCCAGACTGATTACGCCCTCCGGCGATTTCACCACCCGGATCAAATCCGGCTTATCCCGCGCTTCCCGACAGCCCACGCACTGCCGCCGGGGGATTTTTTTCACTTTCGGCATCGCTCAGGCCGCCTTTCGTGTTTTTATAATATTTTTTATAATATATAATTATTTTAATAATTTATAAATTAATCTTCCCAATCCATTTCCGTCATGAGTTTGTCAAACTCTTTCATAAAATCGGCGTCCGCGTTGCCGTTTTCGGCGTCCGAATCGCCGGACCGCTCTTCATCCGCCTCAAAATCAACGGGATTTTCCTCTTCCGGCTTGTTCTCTCGCGGCGGCGGCGCGGGCGGCCAATCCTCATCAATATCATCCGCGCTCGCGGCCTTTATATCAATTTTACAACCCGTCAATTTCGCGGCGAGTCTCGCGTTCTGTCCCTCGCGGCCAATCGCAAGCGATAACTGTCCGTCCGGTACTATGGCGCGGCAGAAACGACCGTCCGGGGATACGCGGACTTCACTCACACTCGCCGGGGATAACGCCGCCGAAATAAATTGCGCGGGGTCTTCGTCATATTTAATAATATCTATTTTTTCGCCGCGCAATTCAGCCACTACATTGGCGACGCGCTGTCCTTTTGGGCCTACGCACGCGCCTACCGGGTCTACGTTTTCATCCGTTGACCATACGGCCAATTTGCTCCGGCTTCCCGCCTCTCTTGAGATTGATTTAATCTCAACCGTTCCGTCGTATAATTCCGGGACTTCCAGTTCAAATAAACGCCGAACCAATCCGGGGTGCGTGCGTGAAATTAAAATCTGCGGCCCCCGCGTCGATTTGTTCACGCTGACAATATAGACTTTTAATAACATGCCCTCCACAACGCGCTCGCCGGGAATCTGTTCGCTCTGGGCCAACATGACTTCAGCCGTCTCCGTCCCCGCGCCGATACGAACCGTGGCGTTGCCGTTGCGGGGGTCTATTCTGATTACAGTCCCCGTCAAAACTTCATGCTGTTTGGAATTAAACTCATCATCGTTTCCGGCGGCGATTCTCCCAAATTCGACATTATCCACTTGCAAATTCACTTCGTCGCCGGGTTCATAACGGGCGTAAATCTTTTTCGCCTCTTCCAACGGAATTTCATTGCCGGGGTCTTTATAATCCTCGTCCTCCACGACTTTCTTGACGACAAACATCCGCAGCGTTTTATTCTCGTCATCCGAGTCGATTTCGACATTATCCGTCCCCGGATGGTCTTTTTTATACGCCGCTATAATCGCCTGCGTGATTTTTTCCAGCATAAAATCCTTGGGGATGCCGCGTTCCGTTTCTAACATTTCCAGCGCGTTGAAAATCTCCGCGATATTCATTCCCACGGGTTCTTTTTGCTTCTTGCGTTTCATGCCTGATTCTCCTTCATGTTTCCCATTCTCCCTCTTTCGGATTCTAAACCATTTTTATTAAATTTTATTAATTTTATTAAAATAAATATTAAAAATTATAATCAAAATTCCACGCGCAGACGGATCAAGGCCGTTTCTTTCAAATCAAATTCTTCCGTTCTGTCGCCGTCCAAACCGATCTTGACAGTATCCGCGTTTTCATCATATTCCAGCAATACGCCGGGAAATTCTTTTTGTCCGTCCCGCGCCCGATAGAGTTTGACCAATACGGGAGAATTTAAAAATTTTTTAAAATCGCTTGGGCGTTTCAATACGCGTTCCGCCCCCGCCGATCCCACTTCCAGCGTGTAACTCTCCTCAATCGGATCCGCTTCGTCCAGCAAATCCGATAAAACACGGGAGACGGCTTCACAGTCCAGAATATCCACGCCGCTTTCTTTGTCCAATAAAACTCTTAAATACCATGTCCCGGCCTCTTTTACATATTCCACATCCCAGAGCGTACAGCCCCGCTCGGCGATAACCGGCGCGGCCAGACGCGCCGTCAATTCCGTGATTTTGCCCGTTTGGTTCGTCTTTTTCATAATAATATTTACTTTCCCCCAAAAAACGAAAGAAAAGAGCGGACCCGCGGCCCACTCCATCCATTCCAACTACTTCTTACTTGTTTATACTATAACATAATTTTTTATATATGGCAATAACTTTTTATATTTTATTTTATATTTTATATAATATTTTTTTATTTTTATATTATTTTATTATTTTTTATATATTTTATAATATTTCCCCCCGGCAAGATATATATCAAACCGGAGAGAAATATTATAAATATTATTTTTTATTTTCTTGACCGGCTTTTGGATTTCAAATCAACGCCCGTCGAACGCAACGCCTTGCATACTATAGTCGTCAGCGCGAACAGGGCGATTGCGTTGGGCAAGACCATAAGCTGATCGAACATGTCTTGCAATTCCCAGACAAGATCAATGCGTAAAATCGTGCCTAAAAACGTAAAGCCGATTGCAATCAAAGTATAAATAATATTGGACTTCTGCCCGAATAAATAAACCATGTTAATGCGTCCGAATAAATTCCAGCTCAGAATCGTGGAAAACGCGAAGAAGAATAAACACACCGCCACAAACATCGCCCCATAGCGTTCGCCGCAGACCGTCCCGAACGCGATTTGCGATAAATTGCCGCTGTTAATCGTCGATTTTAAAGCGTCCGTGTAACCGTTTTCCAGCGGGCCGCCGGAGACATATAACGTCGAGATAATCACCAGCGCGTTGAGCGTCAATACAATAAAAGTATCAATAAACACGCCAATCATGGCGACGACGCCCTGATCGTGCGGCTTTTCCACATTCGCTTGGGCGTGCGCGTGAGGCGTGGAACCCATACCGGCCTCGTTGGAAAATAAGCCGCGTTTCGC
>CAJOFP010000280.1:9142-10723 GCA_905233795.1 uncultured Oscillibacter sp.
GGGGATGTAACGAAGCCGGATAATTAACACGATTAAGCCGCCCAGTAAAAAGAAAGTAGCCATCAACGGCACGATTTTTTCCACGACAGACGCTAAACGCTGTACGCCGCCCAGAAATACCGCCGCGCAAAGTCCGGCGAGTATCAGACCCATAATCCAGCGCGGAAGCCCAAACGCCGTTTCAAACGTACTGCCAATCGAATTGGACTGCACCATCGCGCCGAAAAAGCCCAGAGCCAGAACCGCCGCGACAGCGAAAAACGCCGCCAATCCCGATCCCATAGGCCCGTCAAACGCCGTGATAATATAATAAACCGGCCCGCCGTGAATCGTCCCGTCTTTTAATTTCTTGCGGGTAGTCTGCGCCAGAACCGCCTCGGCGTAAATCGTCGCCATACCGAAAAAGGCGATCACCCACATCCAGAAAATCGCGCCGGGACCTCCGGTCAGAATCGCGCCGCTCGCGCCGACTATATTCCCCGTGCCGACCTGCGCGGCAATCGCCGTCGCCAACGCCTGAAATGAACTCATGCCGCTTTCCTGCCGTCCGCCGTTCAAAGACAGATTGCCGAATACTTTTTGAATCCCCTCTTTGAAACAGCGAATCTGCACAAATCCGGTCTGTACCGAATACCAGATTCCCATAGCGAGCAAGAGAACAATCAACACATAATCGGACAGATACGCGTTAATCGTCTGAACCACGCTCAACAACATATTTTTCCCTCCCGTTCCATAAAATAAAAATAAAAAAATTATAAAATCTCGCGGCGAAAACCGAAAGAGGGCGAAAACCCGGCGCTTATTTTATCCGATTTTATCCCCCGCGTCAATTATAAAAATTATCAATCAAAAAATAGATATTATTTTTATTAATTATTTTTATTATTTTTTAAAAATTAAAAAAATTAAAATCTAAAATATAATAAAAATATAATAAACAGGTATCAATTCCCATTCCACGCGGCATAATAATAGCAACGTAATTGACAGAAAAGGCGGGGATGATTTTATCATGGTCAAAGGGGTCAGCGCGCCGGACGAAAAATTATTTGAACAGGCGATATTTTTAGTCCGGAGCGATATTTCCGAAGAGGGCGTGACCGCCCGCGCACTGGTTCAAGAGGCGCGGCGCATTACAAAAGACTGCGCCGTCGGCCATACGCGTAAATTCACGCCGGCGCTCAGTCCACAGTTCAGCGCGTTTCTGGGCGCGTCCGTCGTGGGTCTCGCGTGGATTTTAGTCACGCTCTTCACATAAGATTATATTTTTATCGCCAATCATAAAAATACGGAAACGCGTCCCCCCAACATCGAAAGGAGTAAACTCCAACGGGGTTCGCGTTTCCGTATTTTATCAGCCGGACGGCAAATTTTTACGCCTGTTTCACACGCTTTACGCCGTCCGGCGCGTCACGGACAGGTTTCCCAATCCTATCCGGGGGCGCCTGTTTATTCGCCGCCTTGCTGTTCTCCCTGCTGTTCGCCTTGCTGTTCTCCCTGCTGTTCGCCTTGCTGTTCTCCCTGCTGTTCTCCCTGCTGTTCGCCTTGCTGTTCTCCTGTATTTGTATTTTGACCATC
>CAJOFP010000281.1 GCA_905233795.1 uncultured Oscillibacter sp.
CTTCAATCGTTTTAATTACTTTGCTGATTTCGACGGATTTTTCCTCAATCGCTTTCATGGCTTTCATCAAGTCGGTCATGTGGGCGGAACAGACGGAAATCTGATCGTGAGATTTTAAATTATCTTCTTTGGCGTTCTGGGCGTGATCGGCGGTTTCTTCCACGGCGTGGGAGATTTCGCTGATGGCTTTGGCGAGTTCTTCCACAGAGGCGGCCTGTTGGGTAGCGCCCTGCGCCATAGCCTGCGCGCTGGAGGCGACCTGTTCGCCGCCGGAGTTCACCTCTTCGGCGGATACGTCGATCTGCGCCATAGTATCGCTGAGGGCGGCGGACAGATCGGTCGTGGCGTCGGAAATCCGGGAGAAAGAGCCGACATACATGGAGATATTGCGGGAACGGACGTTCAGATTGCCGGCGCCCATTTCGGAGAGCTGATATTCAATATCGCCGATAATATCTTTGAAAGCGTTGGACAGAGTGGTCATGGCGTCGGAAATCCGGGAGTAGGAGCCGACATACATAGAAATATCGCGGGAGCGGACATCCAGATTGCCTTTGCCCATTTCGGAGAGCTGGTATTCAATATCGCCGATAATATCTTTGATAGTCTGGGTCATTTGGCGCATATTGTTGGCAAGCTGACCAAGATCGTCTTTGGATTCATATTTGATATTGGAAGTAAAATCGCCTTTGGAGACGGCGAGGGTGACTTCTAATAAAATATATAATATATTTTATGACTAATTTCTTCCCGCGTCGACATTTTTTGCATATTATTATATATTATAATAATATACAGATAAGAAATCAAGGTCAAGAAAAAGTTGAAAAATTTCACGGAAAATTTTCAACTTTTTGAGATCAAAATTTATTTTTCTTTCTAAAAAATAAATTTCCCCGGAAAAATCCGGGGAAAATTTCTCTATATCTTTTTTGTCAACGAAATATGGTACGCCCGACTGGATTTGAACCAGCGGCCTTCAGAGTCGGAGTCTGACACTCTATCCAACTGAGCTACGGGCGCGTATCGCCAAAAAAGATATAATTTATTATAATCTAAAAATTTTGATTTGTAAAGGGAGAATCAGAAATTTAACAGATAAATTTTTCATAAATTTTATTGATATTTTCATGGATTTTTTATGGATTTTTATGAAATGATTTAATCTATAATAAAAAATATAAATGTATTGAAAATATTGAATTTAATTTTAAGATTCGGGGAATTGTAAGATAACTTCCAACTGTTCGCCGCCGCGCCAAATCGTTAAATTTAGCTCGTCACCCGCGTAGCATTGCCGTCTGGCCCACAGGAGATCGCGGCTGGATGTCATGGGGATTCCGCCGGCGCTTAAAATATAATCGCCCGCCTGTACGCCCGCTTTCGCCGCCGGATACGCGGGATCCGCCGATTCCACATAAAGACCCCATAGGCCCTCGGCGATTTCTTCCGTCTCCGCGTATACCACGACGCCCAATAAAGGCTCCGGCTGGCTTTCGCCGTATGTTAATAAATCATTCACAAGACGGTACATGCCGGATGACGGGATAGCGAATCCCAAGCCTTCTACAGTAGACCGGCTGGAACTCATTTTGACGACGTTAATGCCGACGACCTGCCCGTATTCGTTGATCAACGGCCCGCCGGAATTGCCGACGTTTAACGCGGCGTTGGTCTGAATCAGCGTCATGACGCGTCCCCCGACATCCACGTCACGATCCATAGCCGATACGATGCCGTCCGTAAAAGTCCCGCGAAACTCGACGCCCAACGGATTCCCAATCGCGTAGACTTTATCGCCGACGTTTAATAAATCCGAATTGCCGAACACGGCGGGCGAAACCGGGGCTTCATCATCCGGGATTTCCATTTTTAAAATCGCCAAATCCTGATCCTCATCCCCGGCGACATACAGAGAACGATAACGCCGCCCGGTATTTAACACAGCCGTACACTCGTGACCCCCGTCCACGACATGATAATTTGTCAAATAATATCCGTCTTCAGTGAAAATCACGCCGGTTCCCAGCGCGGAGCCGCTTCCCTCTAAATCCACAACTACAGTGACGACGGACGGATTCACCAGTTTATATACTTCCGGCGCGGTTCGGCTTTCGCCGCGTTCAGATTGAAGCGTAAAAGAAATATTTTCCGATTTCGCGGCCACGGGTAAAAAAATGCCGGTCTGTTCGCTCCAATCGTCATCCTCGCCGCCGCTTCGATATTCCCATGAGAATTTACTATCAGGTCGCCACCGGATTTCCGGAGCCCAATTCCGGGAGACGGCGGCGAGAACGCCCGCCGCGAGCATACCGGCCAAAAACGCCGCGACGCCGTACCAGCGCGGGTGTCTTTTCTTTTTTACGCGTCTTCCCGGACGGCGGCGCGCGTCCCGACCGGCGGCGTTTTGACTTTCCTGTCCCGCCGTCGGCTCCAGCATGTAAAGACTTTCCTCCCAGCGAACCGGGGTCGGCGTCTGATCTTTTTCGCGCTCAAATTCTTCCATCGCGTTTTTTCTCCCAAGATATAACAAGATATTTTTATATTTATTAATTTATTCTATAATCGCTTTATAAATATAAAATATATTTATTATATTATTAAAATTTATATTTTAGATTTAATTTTATATTTAATATAATTAATATAATTAGTATTCGCTCGTGACGTAAATTTCCTCTCTATGCTGACGCAAAATCGTCTTGACGATGTACAAGCCCAGCCCGACGCCGTCTTTGTCCTCGTTGCGGGATTTGTCGCTTTTGTGAAATCTGTCAAATAAAAGCGGCAGTTCTTCAGGCGGGATTGTCTCGCCCATATTGCGTATCGTGACATGCGCCCTGCCGTCCCGCGCTTCTAAGCCGAGATAAAGCGTGGAACCGGCGTTGGCGAATTTCGCCGCGTTTTCAAGCAGGTTATATAATACCTGCGTGATCATATCTTTATCGCCCCGGACGAAAATCGGCCCGTCGGGAATATCGGCGTCCACGTCTAAATTGCGATCTATAATTTTCTTTTCCATAGAAACCAAGACGCGCCGCATACGCTCACAAATATCAAACGACGCGCCGCTTCGCATGGGATCAATCGCCTGAATCTGGCTGACATCCAGCATACGGCGAACCATACGGCTGAGACGGCGGCTTTCTTCAGAAATAATTCTTAAATATTTTTTCTCCCGTTCCGGCGGGATTGTGCCGTCTAAAATTCCGTCCGTGTAACCCGCGATAGTCGTCAGCGGCGTTTTTAAATCATGCGATAAATTTGATATAAATTCCCGTCGTTGAGACTCCTGACGTTCCAGCGATTCCGCCATTTGATTAAAAGACGCGGCAAGCTCCCCGATTTCGCCA
>CAJOFP010000282.1 GCA_905233795.1 uncultured Oscillibacter sp.
TACCACAATGAGAATGCCCGCAAGCGTAATAATCACCATCGGAACCAGTATTCCCATCAGTTTCGCCTGAATGCCGATTTTTTTTCCCGCCGCTCCTGTTTTCTCCGTAAGAATGCCTTTCAACTGACATGCCTCCTCTTTCTGTCGTAATAAATCATATATAATCCGTTTCGGACGAATTATATCAATTATATCATAAAACGCGGCGTTTGCAATCCCCTCTGTATTTATTCTGTATTTATCAGGAAATTTTCAGCGGGCTTTTGACATGGGCTTTGACATCCGCTTTCCCTAAAAGAGCGCATAGAGAACGCAAAGGGGAAAACGCCGGAAATTATATCCCCCCTCTTCATAAAGAAAAGAGGGGGGACAGAAAGATTTAAATTTAAATTTATATTTATATTTATTCTATCTTCTTACAGGCTGTCAACCCATGTTTTCAGGCTTTGAACCGTCTGACGCCCGTTGAGAATCTTGCCTTCCCGGATCACAGCGCCCGGCGCGCTGTTTTGTAATCCGGCGACCGCCTGTCCGAATCCGCTTCCGCCGGATGTGGCGAATAAAATCACCGTTTTTCCGGAGAAATCATAGCTTTCTAAAAACGTATTGATAATCGTCGGGGCGATATACCACCAGATCGGAAAGCCCACGAATATTATATCATAATTTTCAATATGCGCGTCCCGATCCGCGATGGCCGGACGGAAAGATTTATCATTCATTTCAACCGTGCTGCGGGCTTTTTTATCCATCCAGTTCAAATCCGCTTTCGTGTACGGCACGGCGGGTTTGATTTCGTAAATATCCGCGTCCGCCGCTTCCGCCAGCGTTTTCGCCGCTTTCGCCGTGGTTCCGCTCGCGCTGAAATACGCGACTAATTTTTTACCCATGAACAATACCTCCAAAATTCCAAAACTCCAACAAGTTTTTTATATATTTATTATATTTTTATTTCAATTTGCCGTAATCCTCCGGGGAAACCGGCTCCAGCCATTCTGTCGATCCGTTTTCTCCGGGGACTTCTATCGCAAGATGGGAGAACCATGAATCCGGCGCGGCGCCGTGCCAATGCTTGACGCCCTCAGGAATATTTATGATTTTACCCGGCGTCATTTCCACGGCGTCTTTGCCCCATTCCTGATAATATCCCCGTCCGCCGACGCAAATCAGCATTTGACCGCCGCCGCTGGACGCGTGATGAATATGCCAGTTATTGCGGCATCCCGGCTCAAACGTCACGTTAAACACGGGAATCTGTTCCGTAGACAGCGGCGCGAGATAGCTCTGACCCACAAAGAATTGTCCATACGGATTCGGTTCGCCGATGGGAAAGAAAATCGTATTTTGATATTTTTCTTTCGCGCTGACGGCGTCCGTCTGTTCGTTCCAGACCTCTTTCGCCTGACGGAATACCGCCCAGCCTTTCGGCCAGCCGACATACATAGTAGCGTGAGTGATAATAGCGGCGATTTCTTCCTTAGTAACGCCGTTCTTCTTCGCGTTCCGCAAATGATACGTCAAAGAAGAATCCGTGATACCGGAAGCCATCAGCGATACTACAGTAATGATACACTTGAGTTTTACCGGAATCGCCTCTTCGTTCCACACTTCGCCAAATAATACATCGTCATTTAAATGCGCGAACATCGGAGAAAAATCCCCCAGACTGTCCCGTCCCGCCGTCTGTACGATTTTGCCCATATTATTTCCTCCTGATTGATATATATTTATATATTTTCCCCTGTTTTTATACAGGAAAGAGCGCTGATTTTTAGCCGGATTCCATTTCCATATGCCGAAAATAAAGATCGCAAACGCCGCGCCGGATTTATTTCAAACCGCGTCCCAACTGATACGCCAATCCGGGAAAACGGCTTGCCCGCGTCATGGACGGCGTTCCACAGCCCCGGCCAAGAATCATACCCTGATCCCGTAAGTTTAAATATCTCACCAGCGTTTTATAATGCGCTTCCAGCGCGTCAAATGTCCATTTATCACTGTTCCACGCGACCGCCAAAAGCGCGGATTTCATATTTTTTCGCTGAATCTGTCCGTTAAACGCGCAAAAACGGTCAATCAGCGTTTTCAACTGCGCCGACATCCCGTAATAATACAGCGGCGTGACAAATACCAGCATATCCGCGTCAAGAATCAAAGGCCGTATTGTTTCCATCTCATCTTTCTGAACGCAGGGGCCGTTATAGCCGCAATGGATACAACCGGTACAGGGCGCGATTTCAGCATGGGCGGCGTCCACGATACGGACAATATGCCCCGCTTCCTCCGCGCCGCGCACAAATTCGCCCGCCAAAAAATTAGACGATCCGTCCCGGTTCGGACTGCCTGTCAGCGCAAGAATTTTCATCCGTTTTCATTCCTTTTTCCCGATATAAATTTAATATAAATTCAATGCCCGCTGTGTTTTTCTCTTTCCGCCGAATTTTTATATTTTAATCGCGCTTAGTCAAAACAATCGATTCCCCGACGGCGATTTCATACAGCCGTCCCGGATTTACAATCATTTCCCGCACGACAGCCGGATCGCCGTTAAATTCTTTCCAGTCCGCGTGCACACAGCCCCAGTGAATCGGAATCAATTTCGCGTTGGGATAAACTTCCGTCAGACGCTTGAC
>CAJOFP010000283.1 GCA_905233795.1 uncultured Oscillibacter sp.
TTTTATTTTCTTCATTCAATGACGGCAGTAATTGGCTTACCTCTGTATCGAATAAATCCACGCTAAGAGACTTTCCAGACTCAATTTCTGATTTGAACCATTTATAATATCTTATAATGGCGTCATGATAACTCGCTTGTTCTTTCGCGTGTATACGCTCTAAATCCGTTTTGGGATGTCCACAAAGCCAAAATTGATTGAGGTCGGCTTTTTCAGCCAAATCCGTCAATATCTTAATTGTTTCGGAATAATGTAAAAGGAAATCACGAATATAGATTGAGTGATTTGCGCGTTCGGCGTGATACTTCGCGGAATCCAACGCTTCTTTAGCGGAACGAACAAGCATTTCTTGATTTTCCAAAACAAAACGAGGATTTGAACTAATCGGCGACCAATCATTAAGGGCAAGATCACTTGAATTAACCGACCTCCAATTAACGCTTGAATTCTTAAAAATTTCCGCTGGTTTTTCAGTATTTTTCTCCTGTTTCTTATTTTGGAAAATATTTCTCAGATAGCTTATGTACAGTCTCCGAGCGCAAAAAACAGTCCAAAATAGTGAAATCATAAAAAATATAAAAAAGAATATTAACAAAAAATTATTTTCTTCAGACGAAAGATTAGCGTATTCAGTCCCATGAAAAACTTGAAACGCCGATCTCAATATAATAATAGCGGACAAAACGCCTATCAGCGTACCTATTAGTAATCGAATAAGACGTACCATGCAAATTAAAAATATTAAAATTCCTGAGACAGCTAAAATAATTTTTGCGGTTTTTTCTTCCAGAACGAAATTAAGGAGAAAGAGAAGTATCCCAACAATGGACGATTTTCTCCAATCATTTTGCGTCCATTGCGTTTTTCTATAATTACTCGACAAGTTATAGATATTTGCGCTAAATTTTTGTTTTAATTGTTTTTTCTTTCGAGCCATCGTAAAATACCTTGCCATTCAAAAACAAAATACAAACGCCCGAACGGAGATGGTGGCTCCGAACGGGCGTTTTATTCGCAAAGCGGGAAATCCCGCAAAGCAACTATATGAATGTAATATAGAGCCACCATCTCTACGTTCGGCAGAATAACACATTTTTCCGTCGCTGTCAATCCCTAATTTTTGCCCCGATCAGATTTTTTTATTTTTCTGACCGGGGCTTTTCCTGTCGCGGAATTATTTTAATAATTTTCGATTTTTGAATATTTTTAAACTATAATTCCGTTTCCTTTTTCCGATCCTCTTTCCCGGACGCTTGACCGCCGTTGTCCGGCTCAGTGAGATCGTCCGCCGACATCCAGACAAAATATTGACTGTTTCCGGCGACCGCCTCAAATTCGGGATCGTCCAGCAGACTTGCCCGGAGTTTTCGGAACAAAGGTCGCAAATACGACCGGTCTTTCAGCCGTATCCAGACCTCATTTTCAAGCGGTCTTCCGCGTTTCAGCGTCATGTCAACCACGAACCGGCTGTCCTGATCGCTTTTTCGATACGCCTGTATCAGCTTGATTTCATGCGGGGTGATTTCCGGTATCTGACGGGAAGCCGACGCGTCCGGGGGATTTTCCGGCATTCCGTTCAGCCGTTCCAGCGTCACGCCCAGACCGTTTGACAGTTTAAACGCCACTTCCAACGCGACATTCTTCTGCTTTCTGGCGATAATCGAACGCACCGTCCCGTCCGACAGTCCGCACATGCGGGCGACCGTGGGAATATTTACCCCTTTTTCCGACATGATTTCCTGTAAAATTTTATAAAATTCCATCTTCAATCCCTCTCTCAAAACCCGGCGAATCGTGATTCGGCGATTTTACCAAAAATCCGCAACTGCTGACACGGACTTTATCATAACATACGAAATCGCGCATTGCAAGAAAAATTTTTAAAAAATCGCTTGACGCTTCTTGCAATGCGTGTTATTCTATGTCCCGTTTTCACGCAATGCAAGAAAATAAAACGCGCATTGCAAAATACGCGGGCTTGAAATAGGGAAAAGGGTTATTTCAGGAAATTATATAAAATCCCACCGCCGATTGCTGTCCGCTTCCGGCGGCGGGAATCTGAACGCGCTGTTACGCTTAATAATTCATGGTCAAGACCATACTTCGTCATGCGACAGAACGTCGCCGCGTATCCGGTCTTGTCTCGCGGCTTCCAGAGATTCCGCCTCGTCCGGTAAAATCGCTTCTTCACGGACAAAGCGGATTAAAATCTTATAAACCGTATCCAATTCCCGCTCATCCACCAGATCAATCAGGTTTCTCAGCGTATTTCTACTCATAGCGATTCCCCCTTTACGCTAAATCCGTTTATACGCCTGTCCCCGCGGCAATACGTCGTCTATATAGATTTCATCGTCCGTCATTTCAAATAATACGCGATAATCGCCGATTCTCAGACGATACAGACGGGAATAGCCCTGAATTTTGCAAATATCGCCTTCGGGAATCTTCTCAATTCCCGCTTTTACCCGCTCTTTTACGCGCCGATCCAGTGACCGGATACTTTTCGCGGCTGTTTTTGAATAACTGATTTTCATACAATCACCGAAACGAATTTTCTACGGAGATATATTTATAAATTTTTTCCGGTTTGAGCGTTTTTAGGCGACGCTCGAAGAATCCCGAATAAATTCGCGTTCTTCATCATCCTTTGGCACGATTTTATCTATATCGGAAGATTTTTCTTGTCCGAGAAGGTAGTCGATGGAAACGCCAAAGAAATTGGCGAATTTAACCACTGTCTCAAAACTCGGTTCCCGTTTTCCGCTTTCATACATGGAAATTGTACTGATGGACAGTCCAAAACGCTTTCCCAATTCCGCTTGATTCAGCCCTCTACTCTCTCTAAGTTCTTTCAGGCGAAACACATATACCACCTCCTCATTATTATTTTATTAATTATACACTTTACAAAAAGTGAAGTAAATACCTTTTCTCAAAATGTAAAAATAAATTAATAATTATTTTACAATTTGTGCATAATACACAAATTGTAAAATTTTTAAAATTTTATATTGACAAAAAATAAAATTTCTTTTATAGTAAAAATCAATTTTACAAATAG
>CAJOFP010000284.1 GCA_905233795.1 uncultured Oscillibacter sp.
GTGATATTTATAATTATAGTTCTGGTGCAGTTAATCGTGATTACGAAAGGCGCGGAACGCGTGGCGGAAGTGGCGGCGCGTTTTACGCTGGACGCCATGCCCGGCAAACAGATGGCGATTGACGCGGATTTGAACACGGGAATTATTAACGAACAGGAAGCCCGATTAAGACGGGCGAAAATTCAAAGAGAGTCGGATTTTTACGGCGCGATGGACGGCGCGACGAAGATCGTCAAAGGCGATTCGACGATGTCAATTATATTGACGCTGGTGAATTTAGTCGGCGGATTTATTATCGGCGTGTTACAGGGCGGTATGGACCTGACGGCGGCTTTGGATGTTTACGCGAGAGCGACGGTCGGCGACGGGCTTGTATCGCAGTTACCGGCCTTGATGATTTCGACGGCTACGGGCATGATCGTCACGCGGTCCGTGTCTGAGGGCAGTCTGGGCGGCGACGTGCGGACGCAATTTACCAGTCAGCCGACGGCGATTATGGTCGCCGGGGGCGCGATGATATTTTTAGCCGTGTTGCCGAATACGCCGCATTTCGCGTTGGGATTGGTAGGCGTGGTTTTATTAATCGCCGGATGGTTTTTATTGCGCCGTATGCGTCAGACGGAAGTCGAAACGCCGCCGGAAGAAGCCGCGCCGCCGGAAGAGGCCGCGCCGTCGCCCGCGGATTATTATAAAGATATTAGCAATGTCTATTCGTTATTGACAGTCGAGCCGATTGAAATGGAAGTCGGTTATAGCTTGATACCGTTGGTGGATGAGAGCAGCGGCGGAAGATTAATTAACAGGATTGTAATTTTCAGGCGGCAATACGCGCAGGAAATGGGCTTTGTCGTCCCGACGGTGAGATTACATGACGGGTCTATGCTGGGGACAAATCAATATGTAGTATATATCAAAGGCGAGGAAGTGGCGCGGGGCGAAATTTTAATGGATTATTATCTCGCGCTTGAGCCGCCGAATCCCATACAGGAAATTGACGGCATAGAAACTGTAGAACCGGCGTATGGAATCCCGTCGCGCTGGATACTGCCGGAAAATAAAGAAATGGCGGAAATTTACGGTTATACGGTAATCGATCCGTTGTCCGTCATGCTGACGCATTTATCCGAAACGATACGGCGTCACGCGCATGAGTTATTAGGCCGGAGCGAGACGATACAATTAGTGGAGAATTTAAAAAAGACTTCGCCGGAACTGGTGGAGGAAGTCTGTCCGGCTGTGGTTTCTTACGCGCTGTTGGAAAAAATCCTGCGTAATTTATTAATGGAGGGCGTGCCGATCCGGGATTTGGGGACGATTCTGGAAACAATGGTGGACGCTATGAGTAATAATCGAGACCCGGATTTAATCACGGAAAGCGTGCGCGGGGCGTTGAGCCGGACGATTACGCGCCGGTTCTGCGAAAACGGTCAATTAAGGGCGATTACGCTGGACGGCGAAGTGGAACGCCGGATTGTCGCGTCTCTGACGAGAAACGAACAGGGCATTTATTTGGCGATGGGGCCGGAATTGATTCAGCCGGTTATTTCGCAGTTAGCCGAGCATATCAGGAAATTTCAGGATTTGGGTCAACCGGCGGTATTATTAACCAGTCAGGTGATCCGGGTATATTTAAGCCGTTTGTTATCGCAATATTTCCCGAATTTATATGTTTTGTCTTTCAATGAAATCGTTGGGACGATACAAATTCAGTCCGGCGAAACGGCGGCGCGTCAGCGCGGGGCGTAAAAACAGGAAGCGGAACGGACCGGAGGAAACATGGAAGAATACGCGAATATGACAACCGAAGAACTGTTTCAGGCGTACCGGGACGCGCCCAGTGAGGAATTGAAATGGGCCATCGTGATGCGCTATACGAATACGATTAAGAATATCGCTTTGCAGATTCAAGGCGTATATTCGAGTTTCGCCCAGTTGGATGATATTATTAACGAGGGCTTAATCGTATTGGCGCGGGCCGTGGATAAATATGACCCGTCGATTGGAAAATTTGAAACGTATGTGGCGAAGAGAATCCGGGGCATGATTATAGACTTGGCGCGCCAGCAGGACTGGGTGCCGAGACCGGTTCGGAAACGCGCCAAAGAAATCGAACGCGCCAACTCGGAATTATACGCCGTTTTAGGCCGGTTCCCGACGGAACATGAAACGGCGGAGTATTTAAATATCTCGGATGAGGAATATCAGGAGGCGATGGCGAGCGCGTCGGTTTACAGCGTGGTTTCTCTGGAAGAGACGCTGGAGGGCTCTGAACAGGCGGATCAAAGGCAGTCGTCGGATTCCTCGCCGGATCAGGCGGTGGAGCGCGGCGAATTGTTAGAGACGCTCGCAAACGCGATTGGAACTTTGAGACGGAATGAACAGATTGTTTTGTCGTTATATTATCAAAAAGATATGAAAATGAAAGACATAGCGTCTGTTTTAGGGGTCAGTCAGGCGCGGGCGTCCCAGATACATACCCGCGCTTTGCAGAAATTAAAAGTCCTGCTGGATCAGAAAGGGATTTCTTGAAGATATAATCAAAAAACTCGCGTAAAATATATATTATAATATATAATATATATAATAAATAAAAAGCGCGTATAAAATCGAAAGGGGTTAGAACCGCGTGACGAAAGGATTTTATAATTTGACTTCCGCGATGTTGACGCATGGGCGGATGTTGGATATTAGTTCCAATAATATCGCCAACGTGGCGACGGCGGGATTTAAAACGGATCGATTCACGGGCGCGACGTTTCAGGAGGTCATGTGGCAGATCACGGGAAATAGAATTAAAAATTATCAGGATATAGGCGAACAGAGTTTTATCACGGCGCCCAGTCAGATGTATACGGATTTTACGCAAGGCAGTCTGGATCATACGGGCTTGTTGTTGGATTTCGCTATCAACGGCCCCGGATGGTTCGCCATAGAACGCCGGAATATAGAAATAAACGAGGAAACCGGCGCGGAAGAGGAAAATATAGAGCGGTTATATACCAGAGGCGGCAGTTTCATGCTGGATAACGAGGGATATTTATATCTCGCCGGACAAGGCCGCGTTTTAAGCGCGACGGAACAGCCGATACAGCTTGTGACGGATCGGTTAAACCCGGATAATTACGGTGGATTATACACGGACAACGGGGCTTTCCGGGGGCGGATCGGCGTGTTTGTATTCGGCGACGGAAGCGCGGAAAGCAATGAGGAAAATTTAGAGAAAAACGCGCAGGGTTTATTTACGGCGAATGAGGGCGCGGAGCCGCAAGTCAGGACAACGCAGGTTTTAAACGGCTGGGTTGAGCGGTCCAATATGGACTGGGTGAAAGAAATGACGCAAATGCTTTCGATTCAAAGGGCGTATCAGAGCGCGGCGGAAGTGATTAAAATCTATGATAATATATTAACCCGCGTGACGCAGGAGGCCGGGCGTCTGACTTGATAGAAATATAAATTAAATATAATATTATAAATAAAAATCCGGGGGTGAACGGATATTTATGGATATGTCGTTTTATACCTGCGCGGTAGGCGCGCATCAGCAGCAACGGCGTCTGGATGTCCACGCGAATAATATCGCCAATGTAAATAATTACGGCTTTCGCGCCAGAGTTCCGAGTTTTTCGGTATTGATGACCAATCAGATGGAGGGCATTCAGGAGGATTTGCGGCGCGGCGCGGGCGCGAGACTGGAAGCCGCCGAAGCGAGTTTTCATATGGGCGATTTCATGGGAACGGAGCGCGGTCTGGATTACGCGATTAACGGGCGGGGTTTTTTCGCCGTTATGGATACGCTGACGAATGAAGTCGCGTATACCCGCGAGGGGTCTTTCAGCCTGATGAATATGCTGGGTATGCGCTATCCTGAACCGACGGAGGAAGAACTGGAACTGGGTATCACGCCGGAGCCGGTACAAGTGCAGGACTGGTTTTTATCGGATGGAAACGGGCGTTATGTACTGGATCGAACCGGCAGACTTATCCGCGTGGAACGTCCGCAGGACGCTCGATATATTGGGGATCCGTTGCCGGTGGGGATTTTTGATTTCATGAATTATGACGGTATGGAGAGCGAAGGTCTGAGCGGT
>CAJOFP010000285.1 GCA_905233795.1 uncultured Oscillibacter sp.
GAATGACTGGCGAATAACGGTAAAATCCCCATATTCGCCAAGTCATAAAAACCGGGGTCCGACAAATGCGAAATGTCCGGTAAAATATTTAATTCTCCCATGTGTTTGACAAATTCGCGTCCGCGATCCGTCAGGCCTGTATCCGATTTTTCCAGATTGCTCCCGGATAATAAATTCGCGTGATTCCATGTGATATTGATCGACCGGACGCCCCATGTTTTGACTTGCTCCAGCTTTTCCGGGTCACAGTCCAACAATTCGCCGCCTTCTATCGATAAAACAGCCCGTTTCATCAAGTCTGGATTTTTTTCTTTTTCGCGCCGGAACAAATCCGCCATTTCTTGCGCGATTTCCCACAATCCCGGCGATTTTGGCGATAAATCCGGCGCGATTTTCGCGGCGTCGTAAAATATGGCGAAAATCTGTCCGAACGGCTGATAACGTGATAACCGTTTCAAATCGCACTCGCCGGTTTTCCAACACCGGCTGAGCGTATCACAATGGGCGTCAAAATATGGAATATTATTATTCATATAATTTATCACACGAATTTCCCCTTTTTATATTTTTTTAAAATTTTTGTATTTTTAAATTATGCTTTTGATATATAATAAAATAACATAAATATAACGCGTATTCAAATTATCCGCGAGTTAAATCCGGTACAATTTCAGGAAATTTTAAAAAAAGAGGCGGTTTTTATGGAACGAACGGAAGGCAATCTGGCGTTAAAAAATACAAATACTCAAGACGCTTGGCGGGATTCGCCGTCAAAACAGTTGATTGACGGTAAAATAATCGCCATGTCTCCCCGTCCCAGAGTGGAACATCATTTTGTGACGCAGAATATCTATGTTATTTTTAATCGCTATCTGCGCGGAAAACGCTGTACGCCGTTCGGCGACGGCGTGGACTTGTATCTGACGGACAAAGAGCGTTATATTCCCGACGGCATGATTGTATGCGATCCGGAGAAAATTCACAGTGACGGCGTACACGGCGCGCCGGATTTAGTCGTAGAAGTGTTATCGCCCGGCACAGCAAGATATGATAAATTTCATAAAAAAGATATATATGAACAGTGCGGCGTCCGGGAATATTGGCTGGTATCGCCCGGCGACGCGAGTATAGAGCAATATGTTTTAAAAGACGGTAAATTTATATTTCGGGATATTTACACGCTATATCACGGGTTTGAATTGGCGAAACTGACGGAAGAAGAGAAAAAAGATGTAATTTTGTCGTTTCAATGCGCGATATTTGAGGATTTAAAAATTGATTTACAGGAAGTGTTCGCCCGCGTCGTGACGGATTGACGGAACGCGTCAGGAATGCGTCAGGAACGCGCTAAAAGGGGATGTTTATAATATGTCGGATATAATAGCGGCGATCGCCACGGGACAAAATCCGTGCGCGATTGGCATTGTAAGAATTTCCGGCGACGGCTGTCTAAATTTATGCGATCAGGTATTTCAAGCCGTATGCGGAAAGAAAGTCGCGGATTTGCAGGCGCGTAGATTTTACATGGGCAATATGCTGGACGCGAAAAAAAATGTGATAGACAAAGGCATGATTGTTATTTTCCCCGCGCCGCATAGTTACACGGGGGAAGATTGCATTGAATTGCATTGTCACGGTTCGCCGGTCGTGTTACGGGAATTGTTATCAGCGTTATTCGCGGCGGGAGCGCGTCAGGCGAAAGCCGGGGAATTTACGAAACGGGCGTTTTTAAATCATCGTATGGACTTGACGCAGGCGGAAGCCGTGGCGGATTTAATCGACGCGGAGACGATTATGGCGGCCCGGAACGCCGCCGCGCAGTTAGACGGCGGTTTAAGACGCGTTTTAGAGCCTGTGCAGGACGGATTATTGGAAATCGCGTCGAGATTTTACGCCGTTGTGGATTATCCCGACGAGGATATAGAAGATATACAGCCGGAAGAGATTATAAAAATATTAGATAATAATATAAAAATATTAAAAAATTTATTATCATCAAGCGAACGCGGAAGAATATTAAAAAGCGGCGTCCGCACGGTTTTGACGGGCCGTCCGAACGCCGGGAAATCGAGCTTATTAAATTTATTAACCGGCTTTGACCGCGCTATTGTAACGGATATACCCGGCACGACAAGAGATACTGTGGAAGAATCGGCGATTTGTGGCGGAATTTTATTGCGCTTAATCGACACGGCGGGATTGCGCGAAACGCGGGATAAGATTGAACAATTAGGCGTGGAGCGAACACGAAAAGCGATTGACGGCGCGGATTTGATACTTGTGATTCTGGATCAAAGCGCGGATTTCAATCAAGATGATTTCAACGCGATAGAACTGGCGGCGCGATCCGGCAAACCGTGGATATTAATAAAAAATAAAATAGATATAATCCGGCAAGATTTAAATAAAAATTTAAATTTTAGTTTAACGGACAAAAGCCGGGATAATATAAATAATATTATCCCGGAAAGCGTGAGAAATAATATCATATATTTATCGGCGAAAACGGGAGAGGGACTGGACAATCTGGAAAGAGCGGTCAAAAATTTATTCCCGGCGGACAAGACGGATCGCCCCGGAACTTTCCTGACGGATATTCGCCAAGAGGACGCCGCACGCCGCGCCGTTGACGCCTTAAAACGCGCCAATCACGCGATTTTATCCGGGCTGACGCCGGACGCGGCTTTGACGGATATAGAATACGCCTTGGACGCGCTCGGCGAACTGACAGGCAGAAGCGCGAAAGAAGAAATCATATCCCGGATTTTTTCGCGTTTTTGCGTGGGAAAATAAATAAAATTAAAATAAAATTTAAATTTTATTTATTTTTTATTGATTTGCCCAGAATGCCTGTATTTTATCTTTCAGGCGTAAGGC
>CAJOFP010000286.1 GCA_905233795.1 uncultured Oscillibacter sp.
GCGATTGACATCTTTTTGCATATCTATTCCGTGATCCTGCAATTCCAGATAAAATCTATCCTCGCCGAATATATTACTCAATTCCAGCGCGTAATTTTTTGCGTTTTCATACTCGCCGTTTCTGATCATTCTGGGAATTTCGCCCGCCACACACGCCGACAGCGCAATTAAACCTTCATGATATTCCCGCAATAAATCCAAATCTATCCTTGGCCGGATATAAAAACCCTCCGTCCACGCTTTCGAGACCATATAGCTTAGATTTTTATAACCCGTTTCGTTTTCGCATAATAATACCAAATGCCGACTTTCCGAGTCAAATTCATGAATTTTATTGAACCTTGTCCGTCCGTATGGCGCGACGTAAACTTCACAGCCGATAATCGGCTTAATCCCCGCGTTCTTACACGCTCTATAAAAATCAATCGCGCCGTACATGACGCCGTGATCCGTAATCGCGCAAGCCGTCTGCCCCAAATCTTTTAAAACGCCCGGCAAATCCCGAATCCGACACGCGCCGTCCAGCAAGCTATATTCCGTGTGTACATGCAAATGCGCGAAAGACATAATTTTTAAATCTCCCGTTTATTTTATATTTATAATATTTATATTTTTATATTCACGCCGGATTATTTTCCCGCAATAAATTTTCCGTCAGTTCCACCGCCGTGACAATCATCATCCGACAGTGATTTGTAACGCCCAGACGCGCCGCCGCCGGCGTTTTCTCATCCGGCGTATATTTTAATTTCAACAAATCCTGACAGCGCAACGCCCCGAATATTTCCCGAAACCGCGCCTGTAACGCTTTCGACATCCCCATGACCTGTTTTTTATTATTTATATTATTATTTATATTATTATTCGCCAGTCCCAAGACCATAACCGCGCCGGACACCGCGCCGCATAATTCGCCCGTACCGGCCCCGGAACCGAATCCCGCGCCGAGATTCAGACTTTTTTCCTCATCCAATCCCGTCATATCCGTAAACGCCGCCAATACGCTTTGGGCGCAGTTACAGCCCTTTTCATGATATTGACAAGCCTTTTCACATCTGTCCATTTTTCATTCTCTCCCGTATTTTATATATTTTATAATCCCCGCGCCAGTCCTATTAATTTTCGCATTCTGTGATTTAAGCACGACTTTGTCACGGGCGGATCAAATTCCTCCGCCAGTTCGCTTAAAGCCAATTCCGGGTATTCCAATCTTAAAGCCGCCGTCATTTGCAATTTATCCGACAGATTTTTCAGCATATCCGCGTCCCGTAATTTCCGTATCGCCTCTGTCTGTTCCCGCGACGCCTCCACGGACTTGTCCAGATTCGCGCTGTCACAATTAATACGCCGATTGATTTTATTATTTAAATCTTTTTCCAGTTTCGCCGTCATAACCCGCATAGCCGACACCGGCGCGCCTATCATCGTTAAAAAATCCTCTATCTGATCGCTTTGCTTATAATACGAAACAAAACTCCCGCTTCGCATAATATTCTTTGGCGGGTATCCGACTTCCCGCAATAACGCCTCTAATTCGCGTCCGACTTGCGCGTGAGATGTCGTCAACTCCAAATGATAGCGTTTAACCGGGTCCGTGACGCTTCCGCCCGCGAAAAACGCGCCGCGCAAAAACGCCGCCTTACAGCAATCCTCTTCCAGTAAAGCGAAATTAATATGCAAAACCGGGCTTCGTTCATAGCCTAAAATATCCATGACGCGCCGTAATTTTACGCGATCCGTCAATTTAAACACGCGTTTCCCCGTCGGCGCGTCATTCATATCTTCCGGCGATTTCAAATCCGTTATACTTTCCGGCGTTTCTCTTGGCGATTTTAAATCCGTTATACTTTTTATACTTTCCGGCGTTTCTTCCGTTGATTTTATTTCCGGCGCGTCGTCCGCGTTATCAAATCGAATCTGAAACGCTTTTTGAAATAATTTCGGCAGTCTCTCCGCCAAATCGGGATTGCCCGTGATAATACGCGCCTCCGACGTGTGAAACGTATTGCAATATAATAAAATCCCATACGCCTCGGCGCGGGCGCAACATAATTTTTTCACGGGAACGCGGCATAATTCCCGCTTCGTCTCACTTGAAAAAGACATGAAAAAAATTCCTCTTTTTGATTTCAAGCCTTCAAATTTAATAATTAATTTAATATTTAATAATTTATTTAATGATAATCGCCCCGACCCATATCCCGGTGAATCTCCGTCACGGGATAACCCTGATCCCGTATCCGTTTGGCGAGCGCGTGCGCGATGGCGACGGATCTGTGATGGCCGCCCGTACAGCCTACGGCGATTACCAGACCCGTCTTGCCCTCTTCCGCGTACAGCGGCAGCGTCAAATTTAACAACGCGTCCAGACGATTTAAAAATTCCCACGTCTGTGAAAAGCCGAATACATAATCCGAAACCGCCTTGTCATTGCCCGTCAGCCTTTTCAACTCATCCACGTAAAACGGGTTGGGCAGAAATCTGACATCGAACACAATGTCCGCATCGGATGGTATGCCGTGTTTAAATCCGAATGAGACAACATTGACAAACATGCTCTTGAATGCCTTTTTGTCAAGAATGCCCTT
>CAJOFP010000287.1 GCA_905233795.1 uncultured Oscillibacter sp.
TTATTTATATTTTTTGTCCCTATATTTTTCTTTATTATAATAAAATTTAACAGGCTTGTCAACACTTAAAATAAATTTTTAAAACACCGATAGTGTTTATCTCTTATCTACAATAAGTGTTGGAGGTAAGCGCTCATGATTAACGGATTGCCGGAAAGATTAAAAGGATTAAGACAAAATTGTATGCTTTCACAGCGGGATATTGCGCGCCGTCTTGACGTTTCAGCGTCTATTATTTCCGCTTATGAGACGGGGGAACGCACGCCAAGCGTGGAAAATATACTCGCGCTGGCCGCTATGTACGGCTGTAGCGTTGATTATCTGTTAGGCTGTGAACGTATCCGACATTCGATTCGTCTAAACGTCGATGGACTTTCGGAAAGGCAAATTTATATTTTATCGGAATTAATTGACAGTATGCGCGAGAAAAATAATTGATTAAATAAAATTATATAAAAATCGCAAAAATAAGCGTAAAAGAACGTAAAAAAAGATTGAAATGACGCTGTGTCATTTCAATCTTTTGATTTCATATGGCGGAGAAGGGGGGATTCGAACCCCCGAGACCCTTTAGGAGCCTACATGATTTCCAATCATGCGCCCTCGACCAACTAGGCGACTTCTCCATTTGGTCGGGATAATCAAAAATATAAAATTTTAATTATTTTCATTCAGACGCGCAAGCGCGTAATCTTGAATATATATGGATTATATATCATATTTTTGAAAAGTCAAGAGCAAAATAAAAATTTTTATATTTTTTTAATTATATTTTTAATTATTATTTTTTTATTTTTATTCCAGTAAAATACGCAAATCGCGCAAGGCGTCGCGGACGCGGTTCCACGCGTTTTCATCGGGACAGGAAAGCGTATGCAGATGGACGCCGCCGGTTAAATCGGAAAGCGGATGGGCGTCGGATTCATAAAGACGGTTTAAAAACTGTTCCACATCGTAACGGCTGGATAATTGCAATTCGCCCGCCAACTGTCCATATATGGGATGTTCGACAATGACGTCTAAAATTGTACAGCCCTGATCGACAATGGCGTATAATTCGGATTTCATATCATCCCCGCTGTGACGGCAGACAATCGGGCGAATCAGACCGCGGGACGCGGGAGGGATCGCGTAACCGCGGGGGGTGGCGAGAATATCCGCCCCGGACGCCCGCAGTAACGCTATATCCGTTACGATTACCTGTCGGCTGACATGAAACCGCGTGGCGAGCGTCCCGGCGCTGATCGGTTTTTCCGCTGTCTGTAAAATATTCATGATTTCCGTCCGACGCGTCCGGGCGTTCGCCATATTTTTCCCTCATTTCGTGTGATATTTTATATTTTTTGATTATTTTTTAATATTATAATTATAATTCCGGCGCTTTATATATCGTCAAATTCCGGTTATCTGTCCGGAAAACCGGTTCGCAGACCGACGCGATCAGATTTTCATTGAGAGAAATATCCTGATTCATACGAACGTCGTCGTCTACGATGATATACGCGATTTGATTTTTGGTTGTCAGATTCGACAATTCCTCCGGCGATTCCGCGCCGTATATCGCGTTGACGATAGAATCCCGGTAGAGCGTGTCATATCCGGCGCTCCACGCGAAATACTGCCAGATTTCAAAACATTTCGCGCCGGATAAAATAATATTATTTAAACTGCAATTACTTGTCAGAAAAATGTCATTGCGTCCGGTGTTTTCCATAATCCATTCCGTGACAGGGTCATTCATGGGGATTTGCACGGCGTTTTTATCAAGATTATAAATAATACGCGTCTCGAAAATACCGGTAACAGTCAGGCAGAGGCACAGGAAAGCCAAAATGACGCGTTCCAGAATTTTATGGGATTGAGAGAATAAATTGACAATCCATTCGGCGACTAAAATCAATGCCAATCCCAGAGAGATCATAATATATTTATGATTCACAGTCGGATCGATTGTCATAGAAATTGTAAACGCGAAAAGAAACGGCGCGGAGAACGCGAATAATAAATAGCGGCGGCGACCGTCGGCCATGGCGAAGAGAATCGGAATGACAATCACAAGCAAGCCGGTCAAAAGCCAGATATAATGCAATACGCCGAAAACGGTTTTATTTTCCGCGATAAATCCGAAGAAGAATCGAAACGAAAACGCGCTTTCCGATATAAACGCGTGGGACTGTATCAACGCCAGAGCGAGAGAAATAATAGCCGTGATTAAATACGCGAGTTTTCCGTCGCTGAAAACAGCTAAAATAAATAATATCAGCAAAGCCGCGATTAAGACCGCGCCGTTCCAGAAAGAAAGCATCCCCAAATAAAGCCCGGCGAGTACGGGTAATATAATATTATTATTAATATTTTCTGAAGCCGTGAGCGTATCCGGACATGAGAGCCGCCACGCGTTTTGAGAGAATACGCGTTCCCGGAAAAAATTAAAAATCGCGTTTTCCAGACGCGCCAGCCATTGTTCGATTTTATCGTCCGGGATTTCGTGATTTTGCGCGTCCTGATGATTTGAATCAATATTAATATTAATATCGCCGTTTATTATATTATTTATATAATTTATATAAATATTATTATTCCGGACGCGAGCCGGGCGATCATAACTGTCCCAGAATATCTGGACAAAAAACATGATAAATAAAATCAATACGCCCAGAACAAACGCCAAATGACGTTGATTTAAATAGACGTTTAAATTCCAGAGACCCCAATTTTCATTCGGCGTATAGCCGATAAAAGCGCCCTGTTGGAGTATATTTCTAAGCGCTTCGCCCTTTGGAAGTTCGGACAGATACGTCCAGAAACTTGGTGAAGAGCGAAACAGGAAGAAAAACACAGCCAATCCGCCGACGATTTTCCGTCCGGAGAGCTTGACCCCAAAAGCGTATAATAAACTCAATGTGCATAAAAATCCCAATATCGTCGGCAGATTGAACGCGACATCCA
>CAJOFP010000288.1 GCA_905233795.1 uncultured Oscillibacter sp.
TCCACGTTCTGGATTTCGGCGATATTCAGTTCCCGCGCCACAGCCACGAGGGTCAGAAGATAAAAATCCTCGTCGGACGCTTTGTCCGGCGTAAACTCTTTGTGTCCCTCGCCGACGCGGTAATAGACGCCGTCGTATTCCAGAATTTCTCCGGAGAACGCCGGTTTTGTGTCATAAGCGACGATTCCGGTAGGCGTCACGGTATTCGCCGTTTTGATGTTGCCATAGCCGTGATCCACGGCGATAATTTTTATGTTGTTGATTTCTTTCATTCGATTCTCCTCTCGATTTGTTTTTAATTATTTTGCTTTTAAAAAGACAGTTTCAGCGATATTGCGCGGTTTCCGGGTCACGATTTTCTTGAGAAGAAAAAACAGGATTTTTCGGACTCCCCTCCAAATTTCTTTCGGGTGGGGACATGAGGGTCTGAATCCTAACTTTTTATATATAAATCTTTATTTTATATTTTCAGAAAGTTTGTATCAGACCCTACCCTACCCGACTTTGATTGTTCAGGAGTTCGGCAGGGGAAAGTCAACGCGCAATCCGTAATAAGTGGGCTTTCCGTTGATTTTTACTTTTTTAAAGCCCGCGGAAATCATCGCCGACGAAAAATCGTTCTCTCTGCGCGCGTACTCCCCTGACTCCAACGCCCATGATTTGTACTCCGTATACAAGTTTCTGGCCCCAATCCGGCTTCCGACATCACGGACGCATCGTTCGTCTATGAAATTATTCAGCCAGTTCTCTCGCTGACGGTATTCCTCCGTAGCCTCAGCCACTATATCCGGAATATCCAGCTTGAATCCGTTCCGGATAAAATTCACCGCGCCCTCAATCGCCCACGCGAGAATCGCGCCTCCCGCTTTCTTCGCCAGAACCTCCCCATAGTTCTGTACGCCGTCTTTCTCCGGAATTACCGCCTGAAAAGGAACGACAGTCAGGCGTCTCCACGTTCCCCGGTCGAGCGAACCGACGCGGGGAAGATGATTCGTGAACAGTACAAGAGTGTGGGTCTGCCTCACGCTCTCCGGTTGTTTGTACTTTTCCTCCACGTTCAGTCTGTCCGTGGCGCACACTTGCTTTAATGTCGCTTCCGAGAGTCTCTGGCATTCGTCCAATTCTCCCGTGACGACCAGCCGTTTCCCGCGCAAAGTCGCCAAAGCCGCGCCCTTATTGCTCCTGTCCGCGGTCAGCGTTCGTATATCAATACTTCCGCTGTAACTCCCCAAAACTTCGCTTAAAGCGTTAAAAAACGTGCTTTTTCCGTTTCTGCCCTCGCCGTGGGCGATAATCAGTCCCTCATAATAGACGGAACCGATCAAAGCCATTCCAGCCGTCATCTGGAGAAATCCCTGTACGCCGCCGTCTCCGCGAGTAATGGTTCGCAGAAAATCCAGCCACATTTCCGCGCCCTTTTTCCCCGGACTGGCGTTTGTGATCTGACTGCAATACGCCTCACGTTCATGAGCCCGTATCTGTCCGGTCGTCAGATTCACAATCCCAGCCGGGGTATTCAAATCGAACGGATTCGCGTCCAGCTTCTCCGCCTTGAGAACAAGAGACGGCGTCGACAATTCCACCATGTTTTTTAATTGCCGCGCCGACCGGAGATTTTGCGCGTGTCGGAGGAAAACAGCGGCGTCCTTTTCCTCTTTTTCAGCGGCTTTGGCGTCCTCCCTGTTCGCCGCGCCGCCATTCCGCACAGTCCGCATCCGTTCTTCCGTTCGTTTCATTATGGCGTTCAGGCTCGCTTCGCGGGCTTCCGCCAACATCCGATCCGACATGGCGATTGCCCATGACAGGGCGCGGTGTTCGTCGCGCTCCCATCTGCGCCCGTTCCACCATAACCATCCGAGGGCGTCCGTATAAATAAGATCGTCACGGTATAATCGGCTGAACACGCTGGCGTTTCCGGCGTCTGAATAATCGGGCGGTCTCAGGGATTCGGATTTGTTCAGTCGCGTTTCGTTTAACAAACTCATTCCCTTTCCGCGTTCAAACGCCGGAGAAGTTCCGGAATATTGATATAATAAGTGGGGCCGCTCCGGACGTGGGGAATCGTCCCGGCCTTGCACCCTTTGCGCAGATAATACTGGCTCAAACCAGTAGTTTTGCACGCTTCGGGAATCTTCTGGAACGGTTTTACGGTTTTTTCCGCTTTCCGTTGGCAAACAGAGTCGTTTGTGGACATGAAATTTGATCCTCCTTCTAAATTTAAGTTGAGCCGACGCGACAAAAACAGAACTCTATCCAGCAGACCTTGGAAAGAGTTCGTTTTTGACGTTTGAGCCCGTTTTTCCTGATTTGCCCTGTAAAAAAATTTATTTTGCCTGTTGCAATTCATCGTATCGTATGGTATACTCAACGAAGCCAGAAGTTAATTATATTTTATATTACTCAGTTATATCTGTCAAGCGAAAAATCAAATATTTTAAATTTTCAGCGAAATATCTAAATTATGGAGGATTTAATATGGATTTTTATGAAAAATATCTGTATTTATGCCAGGAGACGGGGAGATCGCCGTCCTATGTGGCAAACGCAATCGGACTCAACAATTCCAGCGTTACCGGCTGGTCGGCGTCTCCGTCGATTACCTGATCGGTCTGACGAACGATCCTTACGCGCCGCCGCGCGCGGATGAGACGCGGGAATCGGCGAACGAAGCGAATCCCACATCCGGCAAGCGGGATCGGAACCTTGTCATCCGTTTTGGCGATTATTATCATATCAGTGAGATCAGAGCCGGGACAGGCGATAAAATTATCGTCACTTATGATTTCAGAGACAAGGGTCTGAACATGGTGGAATTTAATAAATTATTGAATATTATCGTCAGAATGGCCGAGCGATACGACATTACGGTGAACGACATCTTTGAGATTGTAAAGCTGACAGATAAAACGATGTCGAACGTGGTGCGTTATCTCAAAATCGTGCGGGGGGACAATCCGGTGACGGATAAAATGCCGGATATTGTTCCATCCGAAACTGAAGCGGACAAGGAGGGGCAATAATATGGCGTCGATCAGAGAATTGACCACAAAAGACGGGCGCGTTTTTTACGAGATTACCGTTTCACGCGGTCGCAATAAAGCCCGCCTGACAAAACGCTGGTATCCCCCGGACGGCTGGGGGAAACGGGCGATTAAACGTGAATTGACGGCTGTGGCGGCGGAGTTCGAGCGTCAGAGCGACGCCGGGGAAATCGGGAGCCGCGCCGAACAGAAAGAAAAA
>CAJOFP010000289.1 GCA_905233795.1 uncultured Oscillibacter sp.
GAGAAGCAAGCCGAGCTGGAAGCCCTGAAAGACTATGGACTGGAATTGACGGAAAACGGTATGTTGCCGGAGGGCGTCAAAGTTGAGGTCAGACGCGAAGTCTTTACGCGGGTTGAGGCGAAAGATTACGTTGAAGAGATTGTGGGCGGCGTTGTGAAAAAGACGCTGTCCCTTGAAATCGAGCCGTTCTACAACCTGATCGCCAGTCTGACCAACACGAACGACCCCAGCATGAATACGGAAGGCGTACAGGTAGGCGAAAGCAAGCCCGCGACCATTAACAAACCCATTCATCTGTCCGTGGCTCTGCCCGCTGACTTTACCACATCGGATTATGTTTTTATCAATCATAACCACAACGGGGAAGATTACACTTACCGCGGCGAACTCGCTGATTCCGCACAGGATGGCAAGCGTTCCATGACTTTCGTTTCTCTTGGACTGTCCCCGTTTGAAATCACCAACGAGACGAGCATGGCGGCGAAAACCGTCGTTGACGCGGACGGCGTCAATGTTGACGTGTACCACGCCACGCTTCAGGCGGCTGTGGATGAAGTGGAGAACAACGGCGTCATTACGCTGTTGGAGCCTGTGACGGCGAATCTCGAATCTATTCCGAACAAGGGCTACACCGTGAAACTGGACGGCGTAAACGCGAATGATGTGAAACTGACGGTTGACGGTCAAAGCGTGATGTTTAAGAATGGCGAGGCCGTGATTCAGGCGGCGCCGGAAACGGAGAACCCCACGCCAACGCCTACTTCTGAACCTGTGACGCCCACGGAAACCCCCACGCCCACGCCTGATTCGTCCGACAAAACATCCAATGGCGGTTGCTATGTAGCCACATCGGTTTACGGTTCCTATGACTGCGCTGAAGTCTGGACTCTGCGGCGGTTCCGCGATACGGTTCTTGCCGAAACATGGTACGGACGCCTGTTTATCAAAGCCTATTATACAGTCAGTCCCACAGTGGTAAAACTCTTTGGAGATAACGCGTTATTCCAGAACTTCTTCCGCGACAAACTGGATAAAATGGTCTCCGGCCTTCAGGCGGACGGCTTTGCTTCCACGCCATATGCGGATTTGCCGTGGTAATCATATTGAACGCCCGGCTGTTTTCAAAATGATACGCGCCAGATGATGACTATTCCGTCTGCGCGGATCACAATATGATGGCAGTCAAGAAAGAGGCCGGACCGAGTTTCGATATAAACGCGAACGGTTCGGCCTCTCTGATTATATCCGGTAAAACAAAGTAAAATCGCCGGATGGGATGTTATATTAAAGTAAAAATAAAAGATAACAAACGAGGACGGTTTTCGCCGTCCCCGAAAAGAAATTTATTTATATATAGGGAGTTATTTTATTTTATGCGTAAATATATTCTGTGCTTTCTGATGGCGGTTGTGTTCTGCCTGTCCGCTATAGTTTCACAGGCGCGGGACGCGACGCCCAGAGTAGTAATCGGAAACGTGGAAGCGCGGGCGGGACAGGATGTCGCGGTTCCGGTGAAGCTGGAAAACAATCCCGGCATTATCGCGCTTGATTTTGCCGTGGATTATGATGAGACGAAAGCGGAATTGATCGGCGTGGAGAAAGGCGATTACAATCTGACCGACGCGCCGATACAGTCGCCGTATGTTTTCAACTGGGCGGACGGCGCCAGCGATGATAAAACCAATGAAAATGTCGGCGTCATGAATTTTCATATATTGGACGGCGCGGAAGGAACGGTGGATTTAACCGTCACAATCCGGGATCCGGATAATTTTGTAAACGCGGCGATGGAGACCGTCATATTTGAAACGGCGGACGGCGGAATCACGATTCTTTCCGGAGCGGATTCGGAAAACGATCCTGACGAAATCCCGGATATTCCGGATGATGAATTTATGGACGCTATTATCAACAGTAAAAAATGTTATATCGCAACAGCGGTTTATGGTTCGTATGACTGTCCTGAAGTCTGGACCCTGCGCAGATTCCGGGATCATATTCTTGGGGAAAACTGGTACGGCAGAGCGTTTATCAGAACATATTACGCAATCAGCCCGGCGGCGATAAAGCTCTTTGGCGAAACGGAATGGTTTCAGACATTCTGGCGCGACAGACTGGACAAACTGGTAACGACACTTCAGAAAAACGGAGTGGAATCCGCGCCTTATACGGATCGCGTCTGGTAACCTCGTTCTTTTTCAGGTTCAAAGGATTGGCGGAAAGCGCGGACGGGCGATCCGCCTTTCACGACCGTGAAAGAATGTGGAAATATATTATATTATTATACTGAGGAGGAACTAATATGCGAAAACGTGTCATGAGTTTACTGATGGCGTTCGTCATGTGCCTGTCGTTTTTGCCTGTATCCGCGATAGCGGCTGAGGCGGACGACGACACGGCGGAAGCTGTCGCGGAGGCGTTGCCCGAAGCGCCGGAAGAATCCGAGGAAGCCGCGATCGAAAGCGCGGAAACGGATTCCCAAACGGCGGAGCCGGAGGGCATGAAAAACGACGACACGGCGGAAGCCGTCGCGGAGGCGTTGCCCGAAGCGCCGGAAGAATTTGAA
>CAJOFP010000290.1 GCA_905233795.1 uncultured Oscillibacter sp.
TCAACGAACTTTCAAGCTGTCAGAAGCGCCGCGTTACGGGGCTATGTCCCTGCCTTATACCCATGATTTACCGGAACCCTTTCACTTTCTCCAATCCACAAAAGAAAATGATTTGAGTAATCCATACCCGGTTGCGCACAAAATAAACGTATGGGTATAATAGCCCCGCGGTCCGGAGCCTAAACCCCGGTGCGTTGAGCATGTATCTTACTCGGCGTAGGGCATACGGGTACCTCTAATACCTGTCGCCTACCGCTCTTTATGTTTCGTGGCTGTATATTATCATAAGTTTATTGAAATTGCAAGACCTTTTTTGAAAAATTTTTGAAAAATTCATAATTGTAATCATTTGTCATTTTTGTTACGGAATTGTTATCAAATCCCGATGTCATTCACTTAATTGAATCCCCCCAGCCGCTTCGCGGCTTTCCCCCCTTTGACAAGGGGGGCTTGAGGCGTTTTCTCCCAGTTCGCCCCCCTTGTTAAAGGGGGGTGGCGGCGCAAGCCGCCGGGGGGATTTATTATTTTACGTCGGGAAATGTAAATCCTGACGCGTTAATTTTTCCTGATAGGGATTGAAATACTCGTTGATAAAATATAACGCCGCGTCCGGGTCGGGATAAATATAGGGCGATTTCCACACGCCTTGCAGGGTCGAAAATTGAATGTGTTCCGGGCCGATGGCGAATATCTCACGCGCCAGCCACGCCAGATTGGAAACCGTCAAATTTGTTTTGACATAACGCTGAAAAACCTGTATTAAATTATCTATTTTCAATACGCCGGACGGGGACAGAATTTTTTTCGCGGTTGTTTTCAGAAAACGCTGCTGCGTCTCGATTCTGCCCAAGTCCTCATTGCCATAACCGGAACCGTCATTATTATGCCGGAATCGCACGACTTTTAAAGCCGTTTCGCCGTCCAGATTCTGTAATCCGGCTTTCACATGAATTTCAAGATTTTGTTCCGGGTCGTCATAATCCATATCCAACGGGACATCAAATTCCACGCCGCCTATGGCGTCTATCAACGCCGAAAATCCGGTTAAATCAATTTCTATCGTAAAATCAACCGGGACGCCGAATTGATCCGAAACCGTCCGGGCGAGTAAATCCATACCGCCGATTTTATACGCCGCGTTAATTTTATACGCTTTGCCGTTGACAATCGCTTTCGTATCGCGTGGGATACTGACGCCGTAAAATCTCTTGTTGACCGCGTCCAGCGACGCGAAAATAATGGTATCGCTTCCGCCGTTGCCGTCATCGACGCCCGCCAATAAAAACGTATAAAATTTTTCTTTGCGCGGCGCGGACGGCGATTCTATATCCGGCGCGGGATTTTCTAAATTCAAATCCGCGTCATCCGAATGAGAATCAAGATCAAGATCGGGATTGAAATTTAAATTTGAATTTGAATCAAAATCAGAATTAGAATCAGAATCATCGTTAGAATTTAGATTAGAATTTAAATGAGAATTGGAATTAGAATTTGAATCGGCTTGCGATTTCTGTCCGGGACGGACTGACAACGCCGCCGGACCGGGTATCTCCGGGGCGCGAAATAACAAACGCTCCCCCACACGAAACGCGATTAAAATCAACGCGATAACAGTCAAAATCCGCACCAGCGCGGCGGGTAATCGACGCAATCCCGCGAAATCGTCACGGCGTTTCTGTTTTCGCGTCCGTCTCCGTCGTGTACGGCGGCGGCGCGGATATTCCTCGTTTTTTCCGGCATGAACAGGCATAAAAAATTTTCTCTCCCCGCGTTTATTTCTCTCGTTATATTTTTATATTTTATTATTATAACCCCTGTTCCGACAAAATACAAGTAAAAAATATACAAAAATTGGAAAAAATCCGGCTGTGAAACCGGATTTTTTTCCGCAAATCCCAATGCTATTCACTTTAATATGAACCTCACCCCCTGTCCCCCTCTCCTAAATAGGAGAGGGGGAACGCGATTTGCGGCATTTTCCCCTTTACGTTCCCCTCTCCTTATAAGGAGAGGGGACAGGGGAGAGGTTCTAATTAATGACATTACAGGGGAAAAGGTTCTAATTTTGAGACAGGCTCTATATCCCGCGATATTTCCGACGCGTGGCGGCGCCGCCCCGAATATGCCGTTGCGCCTTGTTAATCTCCAAAATCTCTTTCACTTGCAAATACAACGGACGATTGAACTTTTCCAGCCGTTCCGCGATGTCTTTATGTACGGTCGATTTGCTGACGGCGAATTTTTTCGCGGCGGCGCGGACTGTCGTCCGATTCTCTATGATGTAAAGGGCGAGACGCTCCGCCCGCTCCTCCATATTTTCTCTCAAATTCAAACACTCCCTAATATTGACCGTTCATCGTTTTCAGCTTATGCGCGGGAGTGTAAAAATATTACAGACGCGAATCCCCTCCGCCGCTTTTTTCGCATTGGAGGGGACTTGTATTTTTTTCAATTATTCGCGGCGGCGTTACAGTTGCCCTAACAGTTCAAGTATTTCGCGGCATTGTTGCGCGTTGCTTGCCAAATGCGGAAATTTTTCGTACAGCTTTAACGCTTCCTCAAAATA
>CAJOFP010000291.1 GCA_905233795.1 uncultured Oscillibacter sp.
GGATGAATCGGTTTTGGGGAAAGACGTTCAAAATATCAACGTATTGACTGTAATTGCCAGTGAAAGTTATGACAGCTTTGCGAGGGGTTTGCAGACGGAGATCGCTGAAGCCGTTGCGGACAGACCGCGTAAAGTGACGGCGGATTTGTTTATAAACCGCGTTGTCAGGGACTCCGGCGGTCGGGAAATTACGATTGAAAATGACATGGCTTCCGCCATTCTTTATGATCTGACGATAAATCAATATATTGACCGTAAAGGAATGCTGACTGACAAATTTTACGAGGACAAATCTGATGGCGGTCTGCGTTTTGCGGACGATGTAGCGGACTTTGAACCGTATATTATTGAAATTCTTGATTCCGTCTATGACGCGAAAAAGAACAGACCTGAAGATGACCGGAAAAATAATGTTGTTCTTCACATCCAACAGGAAAAACTTTACAGCAAAGAATTTCAGGAACTCTGGTCAAGGATCAATGCGAAAAGCGTTTATATTGTAAATTTTGATTCTGAGGAACTGATTGCGAAAGCGATTGAATCTCTGAACGCAAAGTTACGCGTTCCCAGCATTTATTTTGAAATTGAATCCGGTAAAATGAAAGAGATTGGCTCAAAGGAAGAACTTCAATCCGGAACCGTGTTTGAACGGGACAGCAAAAAGATGTACGATTCCGTTAAAATTCAGGCGAATCAAAAAGTGAAGTATGACCTTGTCGGCAAATTGGTGGAGGAAACAGGACTTACCCGCAAAGCGATTATTCAGATACTCACGGGAATTGAAAAAATTGTTTTTCAACAGTTCCGCGATAATCCGGAAGAGTTTATAATCAGAGCCGCCGCTTTGATTAACGATGAAAAGGCTACTGCCATCATTCAGCATATTACCTACGATACAATAAACGCGCAATACAGCGCGGATATATTTACTGAAGCGGAGATGAAAGGCAAACTGGGCATTAACGCAATGGAGACACATAGACATCTGTATGATTATTTAATTTATGATTCCAAAAAAGAATACGAATTCGCTTCAAATATCGATGCGCTGGAAGAAGTCGCCGTATATGTGAAATTACCGAGCGGCTTTTATATCAATACGCCGGTTGGACGATATAATCCTGATTGGGCAATCGCATTTCGCACGGGAATGGCAAAACATATCTATTTTGTCGCCGTGATTGCGCAATAGAGCATTTCAAAGCGATCAGCGGTGATAGCGTAACATATAAAGTGATTAGCGATTATTCAGAACTACTCCAACTGGTGCGTGAATAGGTAACAGCTTTTCTAATAGACTTGCTATGTTTCCCATATTATGCAGACGAAAATTTAAAGTCACGCCGTCAAGCGTGTTCGACCGCCCGCTTTTGCGAGCGGTCCGGGGTTTTAGGGGTATCCCCTAACAAGTGACTCGGAGTAAACGATATTCCGAATCATAGCTTGCCTACGTTGTAGGAACATTCTTACAACATCCGTTATAAGTAATATTTTTATCGGAAGTTTTCAATTATTCTTCCAGCAAATGCCCAAAAAGAAATCGCTTCATGTTGATTTTGTATCGGAAGTTTCCGCACTATAAATGGCGTATCCGCTTGATTTCTGACCGAACTTCCGATAAAAATAAATTTCCGATAACGTCCGCCAGCAATGATTCGGAATATCGTTTTCGCCGAATCGCTGTTTAGGGGATTCCCCTAATACCCCGGACTGTCCGCTAATGCGTCCAGTCGAACGCGACTATGGCGCGGCTTAAAAATGACTTCGCCCTGTTTTCTTGATTCTGTCGTTCCAGAGATATAACCGAAAGTGTATCCCTTTATCTGATGGATAAATATATTGTTTGGGTTTATATTTCCTCTGATCTTATAATTGCGGACTTTATACGCGCCGATTCAGGTTTACTTCTCTGTTAGAATGACGCCGCGTCCGTTTCATTGACGTATCTGTCCTACCAAAGTCAGGATTTACTGTCAGAACACTTCTGTTTTACTGCCATTTTTCACAATTACTGCTAAAATCATCCTGTTTTGACAGTAAAATATGCTTATAACTTTGAAAAAAGTGGCTGTGTTTTTGGACAGTTTTACTGCCAACGCAAAAGTGTTGGCAGTAAAATGTCCCCGCTTTGGCAGTATTAGAAACTGTCAATAAAATCCATCAGCGGATTTTCCGTCACGCTCCGTTCAGCGTCCCCGTCCATAGAAATAGCAGATGACATGGACGGCTCGGACGGCTCCGCCGTGAGATTCCGCGACGGACTGTCCGGAAGAATCATAGAACGCAAGCCGCGCTCCACCGTGTCCAGCACACGCTTCAAAAAAGCGTCCTCTTTTTCCCGCGTTTCCAGATACGGATCATCCGCTAATCGTTCCTGCCGGTCAAAAAAATCGTTCAGGGCGGCGACAACCGCCCTGCTGTACGACTTAAACCGCGTCCTGTCCATTCCCTGTAAATATTTCCACGCCCGCCGGTCATCCTCGTTTTCCAAATTCAACCGGATATTGGTATTGACAATCTTTCGGCTCATACCACGCTCCCGCCGCGTCGCATCTTCACGCCCGCAAGGTATTCATACCCCTTCGCCATCGCGCGGATGTCGTCGATAATCACAACGCGGTCTTTTTCGTATCGCCCGAAATTTTTCACCAGACAGCTTCCGCCTCCGACAATATACAGCTTCATGGATTCCGGATCGTATTCCCGTTCCCAATGTTCTGTTTGAATCCGTGAAAATCAGAACCGCACTGTGCGGTTCTGATTTTCACCCGATCCCGCTGTGACGATTTGATTTTAGGATGTTTATAGACTGCTTTCAGAATAAGTTGGAAGGCTTCACCCTACTTCGCGCGAGAATCAGAACGACAACTTGTCGTTCTGGTTTTACCGCTTGGAAATCAGAAACGCAAAACTGATTTCAGGACGTGCGGAAATCAAGATTGCAAGTTGTCGTAACAGTTCGCTGGACTACATGAGGAAACCCTCAACGTGCGCCGCAACAAAATCAGACGGCCAACTTGTCCATCTGATTCATACTCTTTGGAAATCAGAAAAGCAAAACCGATTCCGGGGTATGAGAGAATCAAGATTGCAAGTTGCAAACTTGCTCCGTTCCGGACAGCGAAAAGGCGGTCCGCCGAAGCGGACCGTCATATGGTTTATTCGTTTTTCAATTCCGGTGAATTCCCGCGCTCACGCGCCGAATTTTCCGCCTCCGCCTGTCTCCGCCGTTCACGATAACGCCGCGTATATTCGTTTCTTTTCGCCCGTCTTTTCCGCAGAGCTTCCCGCTCCGCCAGTTCCTCCGGCGTAGGCTCCTCAACAGGAATCTCAATCTTGCCGATAAATTTCAGATAGATTTCCACTTCCTGAACCCGCTCGCCATTGACCCGCTCCGCTTCGTGGACGATAATCTTATCCACGAACTCATTAATCATCGGCGTGGTCAATTCGGAAAAATCCGTGTATTTCCGGGCCAGTTCCGTGAATTTATCCACCCGGACGGTATCCGCTTCAAAAGCGTCCAGTTCCGCTTTCGCTTTGGACACGGATTCTTCCAGCGCCGTCTGTTCCCGTTCGTATTCGGCGGACAGGAGTTCAAAGCGCTTTTCTGAAATCTTTCCGGTCGCGTAGGATTCGTAGAGCTTTTTAATAATGCCGTTGAGTTCGGACGCCCGCTGATGCGCTCCGCACCCGTTCCGCAAATTCCGCCTCGTTTTCAATGGCGAATCCGCTTGCGATCCGGATCGCTTCCAAGGTCAGTTCCCGCAGAACGGCGGTTCGGATATAGTGCATGGAACATTTGGTCTGAAACTTCTGTCCGGCGTTCTGGTGCGTAGAACACTGGTATGAGTCGCTCTTTCCGCGGGGCTTCCCGTTGGGTCTGCCCAAAAGGTCCCGCGCCATTCCGCATTTGCCGCGATGGTTGTGCATCCGCGCCCCGCAGTCGGCGCAGAACACCAGTCCGGTCAGCGGATTCGCTTCGCCCAGCGTGTCCGTCCGCCGGATCGTTTTCCGGAGCGACTGCGCCAGATTCCATGTCCGCGCGTCCACAATCGCTTCCTGCGTATTTTCAAAAATCACCCATTCCTCTTTTGGGACTTTCTTTCTCTGTTTGTCCTTGTATGACTCTTTCCGGGAACGGAAATTGACTGTGTGTCCCATATATTCCGGTTTGGAAAGAATGTCTCTGACAATAGAACATCTCCACACATACGGCTCGTCCGAAAAATCCCGGTTTTTGAAAGTCCCCTGATTCTGTTTCGCCAGATGAAGGGCGGGACGCTCCACCTGTTCCGTCGTCAGTCTTCGGGCGATCTGTTCCGGTCCCATGCCCTCAATCGTCATGTTGAAAATCCGGCGGACAACAGCGGCGGCTTCCTCGTCAACAATCCAGTGGTTTTTATCTTCCGGGTCTTTCATATAGCCGTAAATCGGATTGTTCGTGGTGTGTTTGCCCTCCATGCCTCTGGCGCGGAGAACCGCCGTAATTTTCCGGCTGGCGTCGCGGAGATACCACTCCGACATGATGTTCAGAAACGGGGTAAATTCCTGCGTACTGAGATCATTGCTGTCCACGCCGTTTGCGATGGCGATGAACCGGACGCCGTTCTGACGGAAGTAAACTTCCGTATAGTAGCCGGTTTGCAGATAATCACGTC
>CAJOFP010000292.1 GCA_905233795.1 uncultured Oscillibacter sp.
GCGGAAATATTGTCGCCACGGGGACGCCGGAGGAAGTCGCGCAATGTGAGGCGAGTTACACGGGACAATATTTACGGCGCGTGTTAAATAAATAATATAAATTAAAATATAAAAATATCTTGCGTATAAAATAAAAATATAGTAAAATCACGATGGTTAGTATAATCTAACTGTCGTGATTTTTCATAGCTTTTGACGGGAAATAAATAAAATAATATAATAAAAATATAATAATTATAATTATTATTATAAAAAGAAGGGCGAATATAAAATGGGATTATTCAAAAAATTTTTTAATCAGACGCGCAAACCGGACGGTTTTCTTGGCAATTTAATGCTGAATCGCATGAATATCGGACACGCGAAATTGTCTGATTGGGGGATGTCGAATTTCCCGGAGATCGCGCCGGAGAAAATCGCGGAACTGGGCTGTGGCGGCGGACGTAACGCGGCGGCTTTATTAAAAAAATATCCGGGGGCGAAATTGACGGCGGCGGATTATTCGCCGTTATCGGTGGAGCAGACGCGGAAATATAACGCGAAATATATCACTGACGGAAGATGTGAGGTAATCGAAGCGAGCGTGGCGGATTTGCCGTTGCAATCCGGCGCGTTTGATTTGGCGACGGCGTTTGAGACGATTTATTTTTGGCCCGGTTTAGAAGCCTGTTTCCGGGAAGTATATAAAATTTTAAAACCCGGCGGCGTGTTTTGCGTTGTCAACGAGTCGGACGGCGCGGATGAGACAAGTTTAAAATTCGAGAAAATTATAGACGGCATGAGAACATATAAGCCGGAACGCATTCAAGAAAGTTTAAAAGCCGCCGGATTCACGGAAATTAAAATCATTCATCATGATTCCAAACCGTGGATTACGGTCTTGGCGATAAAATAAATATTTATATAATAATTATAATAAATATTAAAAATCTTTTCAATTCGGGACGAAAATAGTTTTTTGCGTTGCGCGGCCGCTTCGATTATGCTATGATTATAAATAGCAAGATATAGTCTGATAATTTTTTATTTCTATTAAATTTTCATGATATATAAAGCGGGAATAAAATATGCAAATCGAACGGATTCAAGTCATTTATTTCAGTCCCACGGGAACGACGGAACGCGTGGCGCGCATATTATCCGAACGCCTCGCGGAAAAACTCAATCTCCCGGCAAATATAATCAATTTTATAGATTTTACGCTTCCGGCGGCGCGTGAAATTCAATATAATTTTACAAGTCAGGATTTAATTATCGCCGCGTCGCCGACTTACGCCGGGAAACTGCCTAATAAAATCATGCCGGATTGGAAATCATGCTTACACGGCGAAAATACGCCTGCGATTCCGGTTGTAACATTCGGCAACCGGTCATTTGATAACGCTTTATCTGAATTGGCGAATATATTATTCAATAATAATTTTAATATACTCGCCGCCGCCGCGTGTGTCAGCCGTCACGCCTTTACGGATCAAATCGGGACGGATCGTCCGAACCGGGACGATCAACGGGAATTAAATAACTTCGCGGATCAGATCGCCGAAAAAATTAAAAATAATAATATAAATAATATATTATCACAAATCCCCGGAGACCCGGACGCGCCGTATTATATCCCAAAAGATATAAATCACAATCCCGCGAAATTCTTAAAAGCCAAGCCCAAAACGGATTTGTCAAAATGCTCTCAATGCGGCGTCTGCGCCCGCCGCTGTCCGATGGGCGCGATTGACTTGCAAGACATATCGAATATAACGGGAATCTGTATCAAGTGCCAATCCTGTATAAGACACTGTACGCGCCGCGCCAAATATTTCGACGATCCGGCGTTTTTGTCCCATATCGCCATGCTGGAACAAAATTTCCGTGACCCGAAACAAAATCAATTTTTCCTGTAATATAATTAATAATATAATATTTATAAAAATTATAATATAATAAAAATCCCCCCCCTGTCTGATTCTATGCGCGATTATACGCGATTACAGACAAGGGGGATTTTTTATATTTTATTTAGATTTTAAATATATTTAATATTTTCGCGGGGAATTTAAAATAATAATTATTATTCGGCGTCGTCGGCGACAATCAAGCCGTAACCGCCGTTCTTGCGCTGATAGACAATCGACAGACTCTCGTTTTCGCTGTCCCGGAAAACAAAGAAATCGTGATTCAACAGATTCATCTGGAGAATAGCCTCTTCCGGGCTCATCGGCTTGACCGAAAAACGCTTCGTGCGGATAATATTAAACTCTTTTTCCTCAGAAACTTCAAAATCATCCTGCGGGATCGGCGCGGGGAAACTGTCGCCGCGCAGACGCTTGGACAGACGCGTCTTGTTTTTCAGAATCTGCCGTTCGATATAGCGCACGGCGGAATCGACCGCGCCGCGCATATCGCCGTCAGGGGCTTCGGTCTGGGCGCGTAAAATCGTGCCGCCGTCGCGGATCGTGACTTCCACGGTACACAGATGATTTTTCTGCACGGAGAACGTCACGGACACCGGCGCGTCATCGTCGCGGAGATATTTCGA
>CAJOFP010000293.1:0-2526 GCA_905233795.1 uncultured Oscillibacter sp.
CATACAAGATTGTAATTTATTCAGCGAAAAATTTTATAATTCCAATAATCTCAATCCGGCGCGAAATCATTTCCATTTCAGCTGGGGGAACGATTTAAATCCCAATCCCGCGCCGATTGACGGCGAAATCCTCACGCTGACATTTGAAACGGAAAACGGCGCGAATCACGCGAAAAACAATCCTGATTTCATGAAAAATTTAATAAAATCAATCGAAATACAAAATCCGTCCGCGTGGGATATTGATTTCAATCCCGTTATATTTACAACGCGCACCATCACGCCGGAAATAAAACAAGAAAGCGAAACCGCGCCGGAGATAAAACAGGAAAGCGAACAAGAAAGCGAAATCACGCCGGAAATAAAACAAGAAAGCGAACAGGAAAGCGAAATCGCGCCGGAAATAAAACAGGAAAGCGAACAGGAAAACAAGAGCGAAATCACGCGTGATTTTATAGAATTAAATATTATAAAAAACGGCGTCCGCGTTTCCGGTCAAACGCAAAATCCCGGCGCGTGGATATATCTCGCGGCGTATGACGAAAACGGCGTCCCGCGTGATTTCTATTCGCGCCGTATGCCCGAAACCGGGGAAGCCGAGTTTGATTATATCCCCGGAAAATTCAATAAAAATCATATAAATTATATAAAAGCGTTTCTGTTTAACACGGATTACCGGCTTTTGGCGTCCGCCCGGATTGATTTGTAAAATAATTTTATTTTTATAATCACACGCCTTTCCCCCTTTTCTGATATAAAATATATAAAATATATATATTATATATAATATAAAAATATATAAAATCAGAAAAGGGGGACAAGATTTTTCAAGAAGGGATCGCAAATCGGATGAATAAAAACAATAAAAAAACGCTGGTAATTATGGCGGCGGGACTCGCCACCCGTTACGGCGGCGATAAACAGACAGACGGCGTCGGCCCTCACGGCGAAACGCTGATGGAATATTCCGTCTATGACGCGATGCGCGCCGGATTTCAAAAAACGGTCTTGATTATCCGTCCCGAAGCGGAAAATTTTATGGATAACCGGATCGGGAATAAAATCCGAAAAAAAATGGATTTTCATTATGCGTATCAGGATTTTTCGTCGATACCGGATTTTTATCAAATCCCGAAAGACCGCGTGAAGCCGTTCGGCACCGGACACGCGTTATTATGCGCGGCGGAAATCGTTCAAGAACCGTTTTGCGTCATGAACGCCGATGATTATTACGGCGCGGAGGCGTTTCAGAGCATGGCGGACGCGCTGGATAAATTGCCGGAAGCCGGACAGGCCGTCATGATCGGGTATCAATTAAAAAACACGCTTTCCGAAAGCGGCACGGTTTCACGCGGGATTTGTCATGTCAATCAGGATCACAAATTGCTGGATATAACGGAGCGTTTAAAAATCGGCTATTATCAAAATAGCTCCGGTGAAAAGATTTTGCGCGACGAGGACAGCGGCGCGATTTTATCGCCGGATGATATAGCCTCAATGAATTTATGGGGCTTTACGCCGTCTTTTTTCACGGGACTGCGAAACGGGTTCGACGAGTTTTTAAAAACGCGGGCGGGCGATAATATCAAAGCCGAGTATCAACTGCCGACGGCGATTCAAACCGGGATGTCAGCCGGAAATTTACAGGTTTCCGTTTTGCGCTCTTCGTCCGTATGGTTCGGCATGACGTACCAGAAAGACCGCGCAAACGTGGCGGGACATCTGCGGGAACTGCATGCGCGGGGCGTTTACCCGGAAAATCTGTGGGAATTATAATCATAAAAAATTATAAAATAATATACGCGTAAAATGCGCGTAATAAAATTAATAAAATAATTAATAAAATAATTAAGCGAAAGGCGGATATAGTAAGATATGGCGGGTAACGCGATCAATTTTCAAAAGGCTGAGTATATCAAATCCGCCGCCGCGCCGGGACAGTTTATACGGGACGGTTTACCCCAGATTATATTCGTGGGGCGGTCGAACGTGGGGAAATCGTCTGTGATTAATCGGCTTTTAAATCGCAAAAATTTGGCGTTTACAGGCAATTCCCCCGGCAAAACGCGTCAGGTCAATTATTTTCTGACGGATAATCAATTTTATTTGACGGATCTCCCCGGTTACGGTTACGCGAAAGCGCCGGAAAGCGAGAAATTACGCTGGGCGGAACTGATGGAAAGTTTGTTCCAACGCGAAAGGGCGCATATTACAGCCGGCGTTTTAATCGTCGATATACGGCATAAGCCGACAAAAGATGATGAAAAAATGCGCGAATGGTTCCGGGACTCGAATTGCAAGTTAATTATATTGGCGAATAAATTAGATAAATTAAAAAAAAGTCAGATCGAACCGGCGTTAAATTTAATCCAAGATACGCTGAAGCCGGGAGAATTAGATAAAATAATCCCGTATTCGGCGCAAAACGGAACGGGGAATGACGAACTGCGCGGCGCGATTTGTGAAATTCTGGGATTATAAAATAATATTATTTTATATTTTATTTTATATTCGGGGCGTGATGGT
>CAJOFP010000293.1:2574-3540 GCA_905233795.1 uncultured Oscillibacter sp.
ATCAAAATCAATTTTCCATGCTGATTGACTGCGGTCATGATTCGTTGATACGGGACGATCACCCGGAGAATTTAGACCCCCGGTCATGCCGGATTTACGCCGGGGATTTTCTGAAAAAATTAAATTTAAAATATTTAGATATATTAATAATCACGCATTTCCACAGGGATCATGTAGGCGGCTTAAATCGCGTATTGGACGCCGTTTCCGTAAATAAATTAATCGCGTCATATATGCCGCCGGCGGATTTGGATTTCCCGGATTTAGACCCGGACGGGGATAATAACTTGCCCAGAACGCCGCGCAATGTTTTGCGCAATTTAAATTTTTTCGCGGGGGCTTTGAAAAATCATCCCGGACGGGTCAAAGAATTTCTGGAGCTGACGGGAAATAACAAGCGATTAAATTTCAAGCTCACGGATGAATTATATATGGACATGGATTTCGCCGAAGAAATTGACGACGCTTTTCACGGTATCCGGGATTCATCCGCGCTGATGCGCTGGAGCCGTTATTTTAATGTCACGAGTTTGCGCCAGAGATTATACTATCACGGGAAAGAAATCGTCATGGGCGGCGACTTGTACGGGACTTTATGGGATCGGGATACCACAACGCCTTGCGATATATTAAAATTACCCCATCACGGATCGATTACATCGGCGACGCGGAAATTTTTAGAGCAGTTAAATCCCAAAATTATCGTCGTATCCGTGGCGGCGGGGCGTCCCGACGAAAGACCCCATCCGGCGATTGTGAATCTCATGCGCGAATTTACGGACGAAATTTATTTTACGGACGCCGTGGAACTCCCCGGACGCGAACCGGTTTTTCATGAATCCGTGCATATTGAGATTGAATAAAAATAAAAACCCCCCTAAATCCCCCCTTTCAGGGGGGATTTTTTCAATTTCGCGTTCCCCCGTCCCTGAAAGGACTGGGCGTCCCCGTCCGGGGGACAGGGGG
>CAJOFP010000294.1 GCA_905233795.1 uncultured Oscillibacter sp.
GTGTTAAATTCCACGCCGCAAACGGTTGAAATCGCCGCCAATGACGCGCAAACTCTGACGTTCCAAAACACCCCCAAACAAACGCTTCTGATTCAGAAGTACGCGTCGGATACCGGAGCGCCGCTCGCAAACGTCAGTTTTCATGTTACCGACAGCGACGGAAGCGTTATCGGACCGGATAACGGCGATTACGTTACGGATCGGAACGGTCAGATTATCGTGTCCGGACTTACTCCCGGCGTCACGCTTCGGGTACGGGAAACACGGACGGTCAGCGGTTATGTATTGGATTCGACGCCCCAAACCATCCGAATCCGGAGCGGGGAAGCGCAGACCCTGACTTTTTATAATGATCCGAAAAGTTCGCTGATTGTGCGCAAGCTGGACGCTCTGACAAACCGTCCGTTGTCCGGCGCGGAGTTCAAAATTCTCACCGCAAAAGGCGAACCGGTTGACGCGGAAAGCGCGCAAATTTCATCCGGCGGAATTTATACGACGGACGCCGACGGACAGATTATTCTCTCGAAACTTCAACCGGGCGTGTATACCGTGACGGAGACGAAAGCCCCGGACAATTATATTCCGAACCCTCTGCCGCAAACCGTTACGGTCAACGCGGACGACGCGCAAACCCTCACATTCCGAAATACACCGAAACAAAGTCTGACGATACGGAAATTTGTTCAGGGTACGGACAGACCGCTTCCCGGCGTGACGTTCCTGATTACGGACGGCGGTAATAAACCGGTAGGAAACGGAAACGGCGAATACGTCACGGACGCTCACGGTCAGATCATTATAGAACATCTGGAACCGGGTATGACCGTCATAGCGAGGGAAATTAAAGCGGCCAAGGGCTACGCATTGGACGAAACGCCGCAAAACATCACGATTGCCTCCGGCGAGGCGCAGACCCTCACGTTCTACAATGAACCGCTCTCAAAACTGGTGATTCATAAATATATTGATGGTACGGCTAACGAGCCGCTGGCGGGCGTGGCGTTTAAGGTCGTGGACGGGAGTGGCGCGGCGATTGGTCCCGATGACGGCGTTTATTACACCGACGCCGCGGGCGAAGTCGTCGTTACGGATTTGGAACCCGGCGCGACCGTAAAAGTGCGGGAAATCCGTACTGTTGACGGATATGTTCTTGATAATACTCCGCAAGATATTCAGATTCAAGGCGGGACTGTGCAGGAACTGACATTCTGGAACAGACCGAAACAAAGTCTTACGATTCAAAAGTACGTCAGAGGAACGACAAGTCCGGTTCAGGGCGCGAAATTCTTTGTCACAGACGATGACGGCAAACCGCTGGGAAGCTCAAACGGTGAATTTGTAACGGACGAAAACGGACGGATTCTGATTGACAATCTCACTCCCGGCGCGACGATTACCGCGAAAGAAATCGAAACCGCCGAGGGATATATTTTGGACGGAACGCCCAAATCCATTAAAATCAAAAGCGGCGCGGCGCAGACGCTCACGTTCTATAACACACCGAAACAGAATTTGATTATCCAAAAATACGTCACGGACTCCACAACGCCGATTCAGGGCGTGACGTTCCATGTGACGGACACGGACGGAAAAACGCTTGGAAATTCCAACGGCGATTTCGTCACGGACGCCAACGGTCAGATTATCATTGAAAATCTGACGCCCGGTATGAGCGTCACGGCGAAAGAGACAAAAACCGTTTCCGGTTATGTTCTCGATTCCACCCCGCGGACAATCAAAATCAAATCCGGCGAGATTCAGACGCTCACGTTTTATAACGCGCCGAAAAGCGCCTTGATTGTGCGCAAGCTGGACGCTCTGACGGATCAGCCGTTGTCCGGCGCGGAGTTCAAAGTCACGACTATAAAAGGCGAACCTGTTGAAAATGCGGACGGGCATACCTCAAACGGCGGCGTTTATCAAACCGATGACGACGGCCAATTCCTGCTGGCGAATCTCCAGCCGGGCGTGTACGCCGTGACCGAAACAAAAGCCCCGGACGGGTATCTTTTGGACCGGACGCCGCAAACGGTTGAAGTCAAAGCCGACGATACCCGGACGCTCACATTCCGCGACGCGCCGAAACAAAGTCTTGCGATTCAAAAATACGAGACGGACAGTACAAAACCGATTGCGGGCGTGACTTTTCTTGTCACGGACAGCGCCAACAACGCGATTGGCGGAGGCAGCGGCGAACACGTCACGGATCGGAACGGACGGATTGTTCTGACCGGTCTGACCCCCGGCGTCACGATCCGGGCGAAAGAAATAACCGCCGCTGACGGATATGTCCTCGACTCGACGCCGCAAAGCGTTTTGATTCGTTCCGGAGAGGCGCAACAGCTTACGTTCTATAATACCCCCAAACAGACGCTGACAATCCGCAAACTGGTGACGAATACCGACAAACCGCTTGCGGGCGTGACGTTCCTTGTCACAGACGCGAACGGCGCTCCGGTGGGCGGCGAACAGGGAAAATATACGACGGACGCGAACGGCGAAATTAAAATTACCGGACTGACGACGCTGACGGTCCGCGAGATTCGCACAGTTAAAGGATACGTCCTCAACGGCGCGCCGCGAACGATTCAGATTCAGGCGGGCGGCGCGAATACAGCCGCTTTGTCGTCGTCCAACGGCGGCAATTCCCTTACTTTTTACGACGATCCGCTCTCCACGCTCGTGATCCATAAATACGTCAGCGGTACGTCCAACGAACCGTTGTCCGGCGTTGAGTTTAAGGTGACGGACGGCGCGGGAAAGGAGATCGGCGAAAGCGGCGGCGTATTTTACACCGACAGCGCCGGGGATATTACGATTCCCAATCTGGAACCCGGAACGACGTTAAAAGTCCGGGAGACAAAAACCGTTGACGGATATATTCTTGACGGGACGCCGCAAACGATTCGGATTCAATCTTCCGACGCGCATGAACTGACATTCTGGAACGCTCCGAAACAGAGCCTTACGATTCAGAAATATGAAAAAGGAAGCGCGAACCCGATTCAGGGAGCGAAATTCCTTGTCACAGACGATGACGGCAAACCGCTGGGAGGGTCTGACGGAGAATTTACAACGGATGAAAACGGACGAATTTTAATTGACAATCTCACTCCCGGCGCGACGATTACCGCGAAAGAAATCGAAGCCGCCGAGGGATTTGTTTTGGACGGAACGCCCAAATCCATTAAAATCAAAAGCGGCGCGGCGCAGACGCTCACGTTCTATAACACGCCGACACAGAATCTGATTATCCAAAAATATGTCACGGATTCCACAACGCCGATTCAGGGCGTGACGTTCCATGTGACGGACGCGGACGGAAAAACGCTTGGAAATTCCAATGGCGATTTCGTCACGAACCGGGACGGACAGATTGTCATTACCGGTCTTGTTCCCGGCGATACTCTGACCGTGAAAGAGACAAAAA
>CAJOFP010000295.1 GCA_905233795.1 uncultured Oscillibacter sp.
AAAATAATATAAATATAATTATAAATCAAAATATAATATAAAAATATAAGGACGGAATCGCCGTGATTTTTATTTTCGGGCCGTTATATAACGGCAAACGCGCCGTCGCCGCTAAAATTGTAAATTGCGATGAAAACGAATTATATAAATATAGCGTCGTGTGGGACGTACAGGAACAGGCGGCGCGGATTGGATATAATCTTGAAAAATTGAAAAAACTGTCGGAAAGATTGGCGCGATATGAAATTGTAATCGCTACGGAGACGGGCGGCGGCGTGGTACCTGTTGAAAAATCGGAACGGGAGGCGCGGGAGGCCGCCGGATATTTAAATAGATTGCTTGCGGAAAAAGCGGATGTTATTATCCGGGTATTTTGCGGGATTCCGGTTATTTTGCGCGGAAATATAGCAAATATAGCAAATATGTTAAAAATAGCGGATAATATAAATAATATATCGGATTTGGAAAAATAGAGTGAATATAGATATAATAAATATAAATATAATAATAATTACGCTGGGATTCGCGCTGGATTTAGCGCTTGGCGATCCGGAGGGATGGCCTCACCCGGTTATTGTAATGGGTCGGATTATATCGCGGCTGGAAAAAATTTTGCGCGGAAAATTCAATAAAAATCCCGGATATGAATTTATATCCGGCGTGATTTTAGTTTTGATAGTTATTTTTTTATGCTTTTTCACGCCGTTGTTAATTTTATACGCGGCGGATAAAATCAATAAAAATTTTAGCTTTTTATTACGCGTTTACTGGACTTGGCGGATATTGGCGATAAAAAATATGGCGGACGAGGGGAAACGGGTTTATAATAAATTAAATCAAAATGATTTGTTATCCGCGAGAAAGGCCGTCAGTCGGATTGTCGGACGCGATACGGAAAATTTAGATTGCGCGGGCGTCACACGGGCCGCTATAGAATCTATTTCTGAAAATTTCACGGACGGAATTATCGCGCCGATGTTTTATTTATTTTTAGGCGGCGTCCCGTTGGCGATGGCGTTTAAAGCGATCAGCACAATGGACAGCATGATCGGTTATCGGACGGAAAAATATCATTATTTTGGCCGCGCCGCCGCGAAACTGGATGACGCCGCGAATTATATCCCGGCGAGAATCGCCGCTTTATGCTGGATTTGCGCGGCGGGCGTCACGGGACAGGATATGAAAAACGCGTATAAAATCTGGCGGCGCGACGCGAACAAAACGGACAGTCCAAACGCCGGACAAACGGAGTCGGCGTGCGCGGGCGCGTTGGGGATTCGTCTGGGCGGACCGGCTGTTTATTTCGGGGAATATCACGAAAAGGCGTATTTGGGCGATGATTTGAAATCAATACAGGCGACGGATATTTTACGCGCTAATAGAATATTATACGCGGCGAGTTTGATTTTTTTGGGCGTTTTATGGATAATTTATTTTATATTTTACGACAGGATAGGAAAATCATGAAAAACGGCTTGATTTATATACACGGGAAAAACGGTAACGCGAAAGAGGCGGAATATTATAAAAAATTTTTCCCAAAGTATGATATTATGGGATTAGATTATCAGGCGCGGACGCCGTGGGAGGCGCGGGAAGAATTTCCCCGTCTTTTTGATTCATACGGCGCGGAACATGAAAATATAATAATACTTGCAAACAGCATCGGCGCGTTTTTTACGATGGTTGCGTTAAATGATAAAAGAATTAAAAAAGCGTATTTTATTTCGCCTATTGTGAATATGGAAAGATTAATTCTTGATATGATGAAATGGGCGGGAATTTCGGAACGTGAATTGACAGAAAAAGGCGTAATTGACACGGATTTTGGCGAGAGATTATCATGGGAGTATCTGTCATGGGTTAGAAAAAATCCGATTGTGTGGGGCGTCCCGACGGATATTTTATACGGCTCGAAAGATAATTTGCAATCTCTGGATATAATTCAAGAATTTGCGAATCAGGTCACGGCGGATGTCAGCGTCACGGTTATGGAAAACGGCGAACACTGGTTTCACACGGATGAACAGATGAAATTTTTGTCTGACTGGATTTATAATAAAAAAGATTTTTGAAAAAATTAAAAAATCTCTTGACAGGAATCAAGCGTAATGTTAAAATATATAAGCGCGGTTGAGATATAAAAAAATTAAAATTTATTTCGCAGGGTTCGTATATCGGTATTACTCCAGCTTCCCAAGCTGGTCAGGCGGGTTCGACTCCCGTACCCTGCTCCAGATTTTTAAAAATTTTAAAAAAATTAAAAAATCGTCGGATTTGTATCCCGGCGATTTTTTAATTTTTTTATTTTTTACGTTCATATAGCGAATGGAATTAATATATAAATAAAATGCCGCCGCTTTTATATGTTTTATATAAAAACGGCGGTATTAATATTATTAATAAAAATATTATTAATAAATTTGTAAAATTACGGTTTTAATTCCAGATAGAGGGCGCGGTATTGTTTGGCGGAATTCTCCCACGAAACGTCTTTTGACATATCGCGGCGGAGC
>CAJOFP010000296.1 GCA_905233795.1 uncultured Oscillibacter sp.
CGTGGGTAAAATCCATTGACCCGGATACCGTTGTCAGCGCCGGGACAAAAGACGGTCTGAAATACAGCGTCAATCAGGAAACTTATCTGAAAGTCTTTCTGGAGGACGGAGCCGTTCCTATCGACAACTCCGCCAGCGAACGGGCGATCCGTCCTTTCTGCGTGGGTCGCTCCAACTGGCGCGTGATCGATTCCGTCCACGGAGCGCGGGCAAGCGCGATTATCTACAGTATCGTGGAAACCGCCAAGGCGAACAATCTTAAGCCTTACGAATATCTGCGGCATTTGCTTACGGAGATTCCCAAATACATGGACGAAACGGACGCGTCTTTTCTCGATAACTTCCTTCCGTGGTCAGACGCCATTCCCGATATTTGCCACAAACCTCTTCTTCAAGAGACGCCGGGGAACTGATTCCCCGGCATCTCTTTTTGATCGTACCGCTTATTTACCGCTTACTTTTACAGTACGCCTCTTTGTAAGCGATAAAGTAAGCGATAAAAGAGGCGTACCTACCCCCGAATGGATAAAAGTGAGATAATAAGGTCTGGCATTTTTGGAGTTGTCGAGTAAAGTTCGTGCTAAAAATGCTAAAAATGCCATACGAGGAGGGGAACGTCATGGATAAGACGACGCGTAAAGCCTGGTATCAATATTGGGCGGACGCGTTACGCAGATGCGCGAGGGAATGCGCGGAGCGTGGAATCAGCAAAAAACAGTGGATTGAGGAGCAGGGAGTGTCCGTTAAAACTTTTTACAACTGGCAACGGCAAATCCGGAAAGCGGTCGCGGAACAGACAGAGCGCAAGGCGGAGTTGACGGAGACGGAATCTCCGATTCTGGCGGAATTGCCGGTCGCACGATTCGTCGCCAAAGAGGAGGAGACGGACGCGTCCGGATTCAAGCCCGCGGCGGTTGTGCGGATGGGTCGGATCGAGGTGGAATTGTCTGACGGGGCGTTGCCGGAGTTGTTGCGCTGGATTCAGGGGACGATGACGGACGCTCAATGACGCGAAAGGGTTCAGCCGGATTATTATCGCCTGCGGGAAGACGGATTTGCGAAAGGGAATCGACGGACTTTCATTTACTTAATAATTTCGGCGCATATTTTCGTTAATTTTAACGGAATTTAGAGCAATCCTGAAATATAAATTTATACAATAAATCAAATCCCTGTTTGGACGCCGTTTGGCGTTCCAAACAGGGATTTATTTTTTATTTGCAATCCGTGTTTTCAAAATTATTCATATCATAAAAAAGTTGCGCGTCTTTCTCTTACCCTCTAATCTGACATAAAGCCACGGAAAATGTCGGAAAGGAGGAAGAAATTTTTTGTGTTCTCACTGTTTTCGTCTCGCTCTTTTCCGGGAACATGACGCTGTTTTAAAACGCGGGTGGCAACCGTACATAGCGGAATATCCGTGATTCTTCAATTTCATCAAAAATAAAAATATGAGATTGGAGAATTATTTATGATAAGACACTGGAAAGAGACCCGCGATTATCGCCGCGTCAGAGACGCGAACGGCGTTGTGATCGCCTGTGTGATCTCCGTGGACGGTGAGGACGTGGAAGTCACGGAGGAAATTTACGAGGAATACGCCCGGATGGACCGCCGCGAACGCTATCTGGCGGAAAAAGACGCGGAAAACGGCGTCGTCTCTCTGGACGAACTGACGGAACGCGGCTTTCCCGCGGAATTTCTCCGTATGGATTTCAAGTCGGACTTTGAAAACGACGTGTTGGAACCGGATGAGAAACGGCGGACGCTCGCCTGTCTGAACGCCGCGCTGACCGTCCTGAACGCGGACGAACGGCGTCTGATCCATACGCTGTATTACGACGACGTGTCCGTTCGGGAATGCGCGCAGCGATTGGGCGTCCGCCTTTGGACGGTTCAATGCCGCCGCGAAAAGATTCTGAAAAAGCTCCGGACGGAGATTTTAAAAAAATTTAAAAATTTTTCTTAAAAACCGTCGAAATCTGTTGGTCACCCCCCTGTTTTTTCGGGATATATATTGAGGGGGAAAATTCGTGTCGGCGTTCCGACCTCCGCGATTGAGCCGGGGACGGTCGAAAACCGGGCGACAGTCCGAATTTCTCTCTCATGTCTTCCGAAAACGAAGGGAGACCGCAATCGCCGGACGGACTCGGCGGAAACGGTTCCGCGATCCGCGCGAACGGACGCGATATTTTGCGTCAAAACGGGAGCGGACGCAAGAACGGCGGCGCCGTCCGGCGAAATCTTGGGAAAGGAGGACGCGATATGAGTGAACGGGATACGGAAAACGAGGAAGTCATGGAACTGACCGAAAGCGACTGGCGGGATCAGGAACTGGTCGGCGGGGAACTCCGCCGCCGCCGGGAAGCCGCGGGCATGACGCTTAAAGAACTGTCCGAAAAGATGGGCGACGGTTACAGCGAGGAACTTGTGTCTCAGTATGAGACCGGAAGCGTACCGATGCAGATCGGACCGCTGTTCGCCATGCTCACGGCTCTGGATATGACGCCGAACGATATTGTTCCGAACCGGCTGCGGGCGGAGCTTCTCGCCCATAACGGCTATTTGAAGTTAAACGAACGCTCCCGGAACGCGGTCGATCAGATTATCGACGCGCTTCTGGCGGAACAGCGCGACGTCAACGCGTAAAAAAGCGCGACCGCGCGGAGGGAAACGGCGTAATTTTTCATAATTTCATGAGATTCGCCCGGTCAAAGGGCGAAGCCGACGAAAGAGACGCGTTTTTTCCTCCGACGCGGCGTTCCGCGCATATGTTATTATTTGAAAGGAGTCGCGCACAGTGAAAGGAGACACGCCGCGGGACAATACGGACAAGCGTGAAGTCGGCGAAAATATCCGCCTGCTCCGGGTCGGGAGAGGACTGACGCAGGAGGAACTCGTCAATGAAATGAACGGTATGCTGGGAAAGAGCTACACGCCCAACATGATTTCCCTGTACGAAAACGGGAGGGATCATATGCATATGGGCGCGCTGTTCGATTTCGCGTCGTTCTTCGGGGTATCGCCGACGGAACTGATTCCGGCGAGATTTCTCAAAGGAGACGACGCGATTCTGAGCCAATTCCGGAAACTGTCCCCGGAAAATCGGACGACGCTCATTAAAATGTTGAAATTTCTGCTGACGGAATCCGACGCCTCAGACTGAGACGCCCCGGATCGACGCGAAAAAGAAAATCCCGCTTTAAAAAATCTTCCCGCTCTTTTTTCGGAGGGCGGGAAGATTTTTTTGAGCGAGGCGCGAATTTCTGAATTTTTATTATTTTATTATTTTTATTATTTTTATTGATCAGCGAAAATTCACGCCAGATCGTGAGAGATTGGGAAAAATTCCCGCTGTACAGTGTGGACTCCCGTTTTGGAGCCTGTTATAATACCCATGTTCCGAGGAAT
>CAJOFP010000297.1 GCA_905233795.1 uncultured Oscillibacter sp.
TGCACATCCAGACGATATAAATATCATCCGCCGTAATCCGGACGCCGTCGCCTCTGTCCAAACGCTTATTGGCGTACTCGGCGACAGTTTCTTTGCACAATTTTGTAAAATCTTTTTCGTTCATTATTCATCACTCCTTAATTGTTGACGAGGTCGCGCGGTTCGCCACTGAATTAATCAACAGACAATTTGCCGCTCATTAATTCTGGCAACATGGCGTCACGCAATTCAGCCAACAAACGATTTTCTTCTTGATTGAGATAGAAAATGTGCTGTTTCCACATGGGCAAAAAAAATGAGATCAGACTGGAAAACAATTCTTTATCCTGATTCTCAAATTTAAACTCGTTTTTGTTTTTGGTAAGCGTGATATACCGCCTGTTTTCGTAATGTCCGCCCAAAAATTGAAACGTGCGGTCTAAATCGTCGCTCCCGCTTTCTGATTTCACTTGCGCGATGTCATAAATCCCCAGTGATTTCGCAAGTTTTTCATTGACCGTCAATTTGATAACGGAACGCTCACGCGAAACACGGTTTATATCCGTCATAATGTCCGCATAGGCTCTATGTGAACGCTCTTGCCGCTCGGCTTCGATATAACGCGCCGGAACAAGATTATAATCGTTTTCTTTTATAGAAGCGCATATGGATTCAATCAGGTTGTCAGGCAGAATATTAACTGTCTTGTGATATGTCCGCCGTTGGTGACTCGCGCCGCCGTATTGCCCGTTTTGGTCGCGCTGCTCCCGCTCCGCCTTTTGACGGCAATCGTACATTTTGACCACGCTGTTTCCAGCGGAAAAGGAGACGACGCAAGTCGGAATGGACGTGCTTTCAAACATCCGTTCAGGCAGAGAAATAACGCGCTCAATCAGTCCGCTTTCGGTCAGATATTCCCTTGATTCCTTTTCGGAATCGGACGATAACGCGCCGGACGGGAGAACAAACGCGCATTTGCCGCCGCTCCGCAAGCGGGAAAGCGCGGTCAGGACAAAGGCGTAATTCGCGTTTGACGCCGCGGGAATCGGTTTACACTGAAAGCGTCCGTCCGCCATAAGCGGCGCGGGCGGCTCCCATTTCATGTTGTACGGCGGATTTGAAATGATTTCGTCAGCCGTGATTCGCGGAACGCCGTCAACAACGCTGATTTCAGAAAATCGCTCGCCGCTTGATAACTTATAAACCGCTTTTGTCTCCATTGACAGGGCGTTTCGGTGAATAACATACCCGCTTATGTTTCGGACTGTCAGATTAAAGAGCAACAGCGGAATTACTCGCTCGTCAAGTTCCTCGCAGAAAAAGGTTTTGTCTGGATTCGCCGCCCATTTCTGGATTGTCAAGGCTCCGCTTCCCGCGCACAGGTCGTATACAACACCTCCGCCCGTTTCGGTCAAAGCGGCGCAAAGTTTGGCAATGCTTCGCGGCGTATAGTCCTGCATTTTCTCTTTTCTGTCGGCGTAGTCATACTGAAAAATCTTCTGTAATTCGTCGGTTTCCAAATCCCCATTGACTAAATCGACATAACCGGACTGGACAGCGTTTTTCGCGTCCGAAAACAAAGCGTTTCTAATACAGGAAATAAAGTCGCCGTCGCCTATCAGTTTGTGAAATTCAATTTTTAACGCTGATAGTTCCAATCATTCCGCATCCTTTCATCCCCGCGCCTCATCCCATCCATCCGCAAAAATAACAAGTTTCATAGCTCCGCCATTTGATCTTCACTCCGTAATTTTTGCGAGGTTGCGAAACGCGCGGTTTCAGTTAGATTCATCTTCCGACGCGCTTTCTAAAATTTCACGGATTTCCCCGGCGTTCGCCCTTATCATATCCATAGACGCGTCCAGCATGATATTTCCCGCCATTTGGATTTTATCATTGATACTGGTCATATAATATGAGCCGATAAATTGTCCGTTCGGCAAAATTCCGATAAAGCCTATCGCCGCGGGCTTATGTTTTAAGATATGTTTTACGGAATCTTCTAAAAAGTCTCCATATTTTCCGAAATCCGGCTCCTGTTCGCTCATTCCTGTTTCACCTCCGCTACGCGATTATCTCCACTCGCCGTACTCCTGACATGCGTTCCGGCAGTGATATACGCGGCTTCTCCGGTCCAGCAACAAAGGCCGGATTCGCTGTTTCTCGGCGCGAATCCGTTGATAGTGTGACGCCCGTTTTTTGGCGTCTATTTTCTCGGCGTTGGTCGTCTCCGCCACCGCCTCGACCGCGTCGGAAATTTCGCTCAGCAATTTCCGTAACGGATTCAAAATCTCCCTCAAAAACATAAGCGCGTTATCGAACGTCATTTTGAGTTCCCTCCGTATTTTGGGCGTAAGAAAACCACCGGGATTTCTCCCGGCGGTTAAAAATTTATTTTATGATTTTTTGCGTCATACGACTTCAAACGCATCCGGCGGGAAGAGATAGTCTTCACCGATTTCGGTCATAATACGATACCAGCCTTTTTCCACAGCGATTACGTCATAAATTTTGCCCTGTTTCATGGCGACGAGGTCTTTCCCGATGTATTTAACTTTCATCTAACCACCTCTTTACAAACATCTCCTGTTTTCCGATGCCCTCGCATTGCACCCAGTGGAGTTCAGCGGGACGGTCTCCTTCTGAGGTATCGACAAGCCCTTTGCCTTTGACGTGCTGCCAGTCTTTTTTCTCCCCGCCATACCGCGCCGCGTACTTACCAGCGTCACGAAATTCAATTCTTGTCCCCTTTCCGGCGAAAACTTGAATGTCCCGCAACCGGCTTCCCTCGGAAAGGTGATAAAATTCTCCGCTTTGTAAATCCAGAATATCATAATTTTTCGCTTTCGCGCCTAAAGACCGACCTATAATTTCATCGGGCAGTCTTAAAATCTCAGATTCCAATTCCGTCACGCTCCCAATTCCATTATACTATAATCGAATGGAATTTGCAAATATTTTTTTATAAAATTTTCGCGGCGACAGGGCGTAAGATTTTTAAAACGCGGCTTTAAACTTCGGGCGCGACCTGTGGCTCCGGAAACCGGACGGCGTCCGCGGGAACGCTCATGATATTTTTATATTTTTCGCTCCAAATTCTGTAATACGGGCTTCCGGTCATAGAGCGATCCGAGA
>CAJOFP010000298.1 GCA_905233795.1 uncultured Oscillibacter sp.
AATTGAAGAATCAGAATATATGGTGAAAGAATATTGGCGATTTCCACTTTTTTTACCAGACAGGAGATGAAAATGCCCATTGTATCCGCCGCGTACATTAGAAGAAAGAGACTAATATAATACTCTGGCAGTACGGACGGCAACAAGACTCCCTTATCCGGTATAGGAACATCAAACCGCTGAGCGATACAGGGAAACGCAAGCGTTAATATGGCGCTTTCCAACAGACATAACAGCATTTGGACAACGCCTTTGGAGAGGACATAACATCCCAGCCTACGTCCCGCGATATATTCCAGCTTAATCACAGCCCGTTCTCTTACGATAATCTGTATGGAATTAAACAAACCGACCCAAATCGCCGCGCTGACCAAAAGAAAGCAGGCGGATTTAGTTCCCTCATAGTGGATATATACGTTTTTTCCGGCGACAAATACAGTAATGGCAGCCGCGATTACAGGAAACAGCAGTGAAATCAACAGATTCATTTTATCGCTCAAAAGCGCGCCCGCAAACTGGCGGACAGACATGCCAAATTCTTTGAAAAGCGAAAGAGATTTTTCCCGTTCCGGCTTTTTCTTTGAAACAACCGAAAAGCTGTCGCTTGAAGAGGTGTCACGCCAGATATAATGCTGGGGATTATTCGTGACAAGTTCATATGCGTCCGCCATATTTGTAACGCGAATCCGGCACAGCGGATCCGTCTCGCTCTTCCGTTGAAAGTAACGCAGCGCCTCTTCAGGCGTTCCGGAATATGCCATGCGTCCCGTACCGTCCGCCTTGAGTAGCATAATCACCTGATCAAAAAGAGCTATTTCAGCCACGTCATGTATAATTACGATTACACTGGCGCCGCGCTCATGAGCCAGTTTTTTGAGAGTTCGGAACAGTTCCCGTTTGGTCAGCGGATCCAACCCGGCGTCCGGCTCATCCAGACACAACAGCGCTCTGTCCGCTACCAGTTCCACGCCGATACTGACGCGCTTTTTCTCACCGCCGCTGAGAGAACGGATGACATTGCCTCCCAGCGCGGACAGACCCAGATCACGCATGGCGCTTTCCACTCTGTCGTTTATTTCACGGGGACTTGAGTCATCCGGCAGACGGAGGATCGCGTCATAAAGCAGTTCCGTTCGCACAGTCTGTATATCTCGAAAAGTATTTTCCTGCGGAACGCTTCCAATCAGGCGTTTCAGTCGATCAAAATCGTCATAGAGATTTTCGCCTCTGAACTTGACATATCCATCTACGCCGGAGGAATCGAAACCGTTTAAACAATTCAGCAATGTGGACTTTCCGGCGCCGGATACGCCCAGCAGAGCCACCAAACTTCCCTCTCGGACGGATAAACGCACATCCCGAAGCAGTTCTTTCCGCCCGGTTGGAGAACCGCTGTCCGCCACGCGTTTGGATTTAATATCCGCCGAAAGCAGTATTTTTCCTGTCGCGGCGCGTCTGTCTCCGGCAATCCGGCTGTTATACCATAAACTGTTGTTTACAAAAATAAAATGACAGTCGCAAATAGAGAACCAGTCTTTTTCTTTCAGCGGCGTCGCCCCGGAAATTTTTCTCCCGTTCAGCCATACTCCATCCCGGCTCTGGCAGTCTATGAGAAAATATTGACCGTTCCGGTTCTGAATCGCCGCGTGTCTCGCGGAAACATATGGCAGAGGCTGCTGAATATCGCAGGATGAATCCCGTCCGATTGTAAGGCTTTTGCGATTCGTGAGAGATATGCTTTTCCATTTTCCCAATATGCTGACTGTGGAAAAAAGAATCCATACGCCGTCTGGATGCGGATGATCAGGCGTATCTATCCTGAGAATATCTCCGTTTGACAAGACCGTTTCTCGCGGTTTTGCGCCATCAAACAGCATCACGCCGTTGTGCAGCGTCTTATTCGTAGCGGTCGGAGCGTCTGTATAACTCCAATGACCCCGCCAAAAACGAAACTCGCCTTGCAGTCGGCTCGCTATTGGGGAAACCAGTTGAATATCCCGCGTCTGTGACGATGGATCGAGCCGTCCGATTGTCCATTCCGTCCGAGAACCCAGTTCTATGACGGAGAAAGACTTTCCGTCTAAAATAACAAGCGTGGCGTCGCGGGACGTGAAGCCTCCGTCAACCGCTGAATCAGGAAAGTATTGAGTATTCATTGAATTATCCTTTTCAATATTTATATAACGCTCCCGGTTTCGCGTGAAACCGGGATTTGTTTCTTTTCATTTATAATTTTATTTATATCCCATGTCCCGCTCAAATTGCGTCACAAGCTCCACGTTTTTTCTTTGATAATCATTCAGCATATCATTGGAAAAATCATCAGGGGAAACGCGGGGATAATACCAAGAAAAACATTCCTCATAAAACGCCGTCAGATATTCGCTGTCAAACATACGACCGGATTTGGCGAAGATGCCGTTTCGAGCGAGAATGCACATATCCGCGTCCAGATCGGATAAGTCCGACGCGCTGAAATACCGGGAATCGCAATTATTGATAAACGT
>CAJOFP010000299.1 GCA_905233795.1 uncultured Oscillibacter sp.
TATTTATTAATATTTTTGCTTTTATATTTTTGGCCCGGTAGCTCAGTTGGTTAGAGCGCTGGCCTGTCACGCCAGAGGTCGACGGTTCAAGTCCGTTCCGGGTCGCCATATTATACGCTGCTGTAGCTCAGTCGGTAGAGCGCATCCTTGGTAAGGATGAGGTCACCAGTTCAAATCTGGTCAGCAGCTCCAAGAAAAAGTTCCGGTTTCAGTCGAAAATAGATTGGAACCGGGATTTTTTGCTTTAAAAATGTTATAAAATTTACATATCACAAAATTCAAAAAATTTGCGGGTTTTTAAAAAATAGCAACAAAAGTAGCAACATCGTAAAAGACCCGACCGGACAAAATCTTCATTTTGCGACTTTTTCCTCATTCTGACGGATCATCGGGGATCGCTTTTCGGAATATGTCGCCCGCTCGTTTGATACTCTCCTGATTGGCGTGGGTATAGATACGCATAGTCACGGACGCGTCGCTGTGACCCAGTCGTTCGCCTACGGACGCGGGATCAGCCCCGTTTGTAATCGCTATACTCGCGTGCGTATGTCTTAATTTATGCGGATGAAAATCCTCGACGCCGTATTTCTCGCCGAATTTTTTAAAATATCGGGTGGGCGTCTGCGGGAACATCGGCTGATCGCTGTTATCCTGTGTAAATACATATAAAGCGGGCGTCTGGCTGTTCTGTTCCTGACGGAGACGCCGTAAAAGATCAAGCGTTTTGGCGTCAACGTCCACAACGCGGGACTTTCCGTTTTTAGGGCTTTCGAGATAGACGCCTTTTCCCGTCGTATATTGGAGATTGCGCCGGATTGTAATATCTCCGCTCTGGAAGTCTATGTCATCCCATTGCAGACCGCAAGCCTCGCCCCTGCGGATACCGGTTTGTATCAGGATATAAATATAAGTCCGCCATTTCAGCGGCTCCTGATCCGCGCATGATAAAATATGGGCAAGCTCCGCCGCCGTATACGCTTTATGATTGTCCTCGCTGACTGTCTCGCTCTTACGGGACGCCGGACGTTTTACCCGTCCCATAGGATTGACCGGAATCGTATCTGACAGATAGGCCATTTCAAAAATGCCGTTTAAGATATTATATAATTTAATCGCCGTGGAATGCGCGTAGCCTTTTTTCTGGAAGTCTATTATAAACTTTGTAATCATAGCGGCGTCTATGTCTGTCATTTGTTGTTCGCCCAATGCCGGAAGAATATGCTTGTCTAAAAACTGTCTGTAATTAGACCGGGCGTTCTCGGAAAACGTGATTTCTTTCGCGGGCATGAAAACGCCGTCCGCGTACTGTCTCAGAGTCTTGATTTTCGCCGCTTCCAGTTCGGCGACGCGTTCTTTCTCTATCTGTTCGTAACGCGGGACGATTACGCCGTCACGCAAATCGTTTTCCAGTTCCGCCGCGAATTTATTTAATTCCCGTTGGATTGTTTTCGCGCTCCATCCGTCGTTCGGTCTCCACGTTCTGGTGACTTTACGTCCACGCCCCGCCGACACTTGGACTTTATAATAAACTTTTTCGTTTTTATCCGTGAACTTTTTGATAAACGCCATATGTAATTTCCCTCCGCGATTCTTGTCTATATAAATTATTATTTTACTAATCTTATCACGCTGGCTATTTAACGCGCAAGAGAACAAAACAATAAAATATATTAATTCACAAAAAGTTCACAAATTTTAATATTTTTTGAAAATTAACTTTCAAAAACGCCGCGAAAATATTAAAATCTTAAAAAAATAAAAATAAGGCGTCAGTTCGATATAAAATATAAAATCAAACCGACGCCCTGTTTAATTTCTAAACTTATCCCTGAGAATCCGCGTTATTTTTACGCTTTTCTTCTCCCGGCATGACGATAAAATTATCTTTGCCGGATAAAACTTTGCTGATTTTAATCGCCGTAATCGCGGCGACCTCCACGCCGGAGCCGCCGAGAACGCACTGGATCAGCGTATCAGGCGTACTGCCTTTGACGCAGAAGATCACGCACATGGCGATAATAAACAACGCCCAAAACGCGCCCAGCGTGATTAAAACGATTTTGCTTGTATTCATGTAAATATCGCCTCCCGTCAACGCGATTTTACGCAATCCCAAGCCGGGACAGCGCGAACATGACGGCGGCGCCGACAATCGCCGTGATGACGTAACTGACGATCTGACGCCAGTTTTCGCCGTCGCGGTTTTCGATGGCTTTTAATCTCTCGCTCTGTTCCTCCTGCGCTTTGGCCATGTTTTCCACGCTCTGCGCCAATTTTTCAACGGAAGTCGCCAGCGCGTGGATTTGTCCCGACGTTTCCTCCAGCGCTTTCAATCTCGCGTCCTGACGGCTGTTCGCTTCTTCCATGCGTTTGACAAATTCATCATGCTCGGCGCGGGAAATAGAATTATCCATATAAAATCACCTCATTTTATTTGCTCGTGAATCGCGTAAATTCTTTTTAATTCGACCATGCGTCACCTCTCAAATATCAAACGGACAAAT
>CAJOFP010000300.1 GCA_905233795.1 uncultured Oscillibacter sp.
GCCGGAATACACGGGCGACGAACGTCAACGGGCGGACGCGGCTGTCCCGAACGTCGTGGAATTATTTCTGGACGAAGCCGAGGAAAAATTATCGGCGGCGGAATTTGATTATAAAATCATCGGTGATGGCGATATAGTCACGGATCAGACGCCGGTGGGCGGGGCGATTGTCCCGAACAGCGCGGAGATTATATTATATCTCGGCGCGGAAAAGCCGGATGAACTCTGTATTGTCCCGGATGTCACGGGCATGACGATAGAAAGAGCGGATCAGGCGTTGAAAAAAGCCGGATTAATATTAAAAATCGCGGGTACGACGGCGACTTCCGGGGTCAAAGCGATGTCACAGAATCGAACGCCGGAAACGCAGGTCAAAGCCGGAACGGTTGTTACAGTACAATTCGGCGACGGGTCCGTTTTGGATTAAATAAATAAAAAACCCTTTCCCCTCTGTCCAATGGCAAAAACAAAAACCCTTCCCCCTGTCCCCCTTCCCTTTCAGGGACGGGGGAACGAATTGGGGAAAAGTCCCCCCTGAAAGGGGGGATTTAGGGGGGTTTTATTTTAAAGTTAATGACATTGGGATTTAGGGGGGTATAAATAATAAAATAAGGACGGATATTGCATGAAATTAAAAGATTTGTTAAACGGCGTGGAGATAATAAAAATAATAAATAATATAGATAATAATATAGATATAACGGGAATCGCGTATGATTCGCGCATGACAGAGCCGGGAAATATATTTATAGCTATAAAAGGCTACGCGTCGGACGGGCATAAATATATAAATCAGGCGATTGAAAAAGGCGCGGCGGCGATTTTATGCGAAGATATGCCGGAAAATATAAATAATAATATAATATATATACAGGCGGAGAATACGCGCCGCGGACTTGCGATTACAAGCGCGAATTGGTTTGGGCGTCCGGCGGATGATATGATTATGATTGGCGTCACGGGGACGAACGGGAAAACCAGCAGCGCGTTTTTAATTAAATATATTCTGGACGCGCAAAAAGGAAATAAAGTCGGCTTAATCGGGACCAATCAGAATATGATCGGCGATGAGATTTTGGAGACCGAACGGACGACGCCGGAATCGTATGAACTGCAAAAATTATTTGCGCGAATGCGTGACGCGGGTTGTACGCACGTTGTCATGGAGGTATCGTCCCACGCGTTATATTTAGATCGCGTATACGGCGTAAAATATAAAATCGGCGTGTTTACGAATCTGACGCAGGATCATTTGGACTTTCACGGGAATATGGAAAATTATTGTGACGCCAAGGCGATTTTATTTCAAAATTGTGAAATCGGCGTATGCAACGCGGACGACGAATGGACAGAATATTTATTAAAAAACGCGTCTTGCGATATAATTTATTACGGGATTAAAAATAATAAAAATATAAATAAAAATATTAAGCCGGATATATGGGCGGAAAATATTAATTTATCGTCGGATTTTGTGGAATACACGGCGGTTTTGGATAATAATATAAAAAATAAATTAAATAATTTAAATAATATTCATAATTTAAATAATATAAATATTAAAATAGGCATACCGGGCGGCTTTATGGTATATAATTCGTTGGATGTGTTATCAACCGGAATCGCGCTGGGGATTGCGCCGCGGGATTGCGCGGACGCGTTAAAAACAGTCCCGCATGTAAAAGGACGCGTGGAAGTGGTTCCGACGCCGGGAAAAGATTATAGAATTTTAATAGATTACGCCCATACGCCGGACGGTTTAGAAAATGTGTTAAAAAGCGTGAAAGGCTTCGCCAAAGGCCGGACAGTAGCTTTATTTGGCTGTGGCGGCGATAGAGATAAAACAAAGCGGCCGAAAATGGGGAAAATCGCGGCGGAAATCGCCGATTTTGTGATTGTCACGACGGACAATCCCCGGACGGAAAAGCCGGGAGATATAATTCAGGATATTATGCCCGGCATGAAAGATTTTGACACGCCGTATAAAATTATCGAAGATCGCGTCGAGGCGATTCACTGGGCGATGGATAACGCCAAGCCGGATGATATAATTGTATTATGCGGCAAGGGTCACGAGACGTATCAGGAGATTAATCATGTAAAATATCACATGGACGAACGGGAAATCGTCGCGGATTATTTATAATTTTAATTAATTTTAATATTAAAATAAAAAATAAAATAATAATAAAAATTTAGAAAGAGGCGGTCGATGTGGAAACGCGGCTGTTGCCCGTCGCGCTGGCGGCGGCGTTGGGATTCGCGCTGACAGTGATAATCGGTAAATTTGTATTGAACGAATTGCGCGCCCTCCGCGCCGGACAGGAAATCCGCGCCGACGGGCCTACTTGGCACGGTTCAAAAGCCGGGACGCCGACTATGGGCGGCATTATGTTTATTCTGGGCAGCGGCGTTACAGTCTTGGCGATTGCCATGCCATATCTGGCGGCGGGCAGTTTCGTGCCGTTTTATGTATTTTTCTTCGCGCTCGCGTTCGGCGCG
>CAJOFP010000301.1 GCA_905233795.1 uncultured Oscillibacter sp.
GACGGTTATGACGCGTTTCTTGCCAGTCTGGACAAGGCGTTGTTAATCACGGCCGGGGAACTGGAACGCCGGAGCGAAGAAAATAATAATAATAATAATAATTTAAATCCGGGGAATATAGACCCGGAAAGCGAACCGGAAAATTTAAATAATAATAATTTAAATCCGGGGAATATAGACCCGGACAGTAAACCGGATGAAATAAGCCCGGAAAATAAGAATCAGGATGATTCTCATGATTCTCAAATCCCGGATGAAAATCAGGCGCTTGATTTGAATAAAAAACGCCGGTATACGCTCGCGGATAACGCGATCCATTTCGCTTTATTGAGCTATGCCGCCGGAATCGCAAGCAATCGTTATGTGGCGATGTTGCGGCGGGAGGTACAGCAATATCACCAGTATCAGCAATATCAGCAATATCACAATGAACAGCGCAAGAATAAGATGAAAAAAAATCCGAAAGAGTGAAAATAATAAAATAATAAAAATATTTAAATTTAAAAATAATAAATAATAATTTTACCGGAAAGGAAGTAAGGCGACTATGCGCGATTTCTGTCTCATGACGGATAGCTGTTGTGATTTGGATGATTCTCTTGCCCGCGAATTAAATTTAAACGTCGTTCCCCTGTCCGTGCATTTCGGAACGGAGACGTATAAAAATTGGCTGGACGGGCGGGAAATTTCTTTTCAGGATTTTTATAAGCGCGTGAAAAGCGGGGAAATGCCGACGACTTCCGCCGTCAGCGTAGGCGATTTTGAAACGGCTATGCGAAAAGAATTACAGGCCGGACGCGATATTTTATATATCGGCTTTTCATCAGGACTGTCCACAACGGTGCAATCCGCCGTGATTGCCGCGCAACACCTGAAAAAAGATTTCCCGGATCAAAAAATCGCTATCGTGGATTCGCTTTGCGCGTCGGGCGGACAAGGTTTAATAGCGCAATTATGCGCGCTGGAAAAACAAGCCGGAAAAAGTCTGGAAGAAATTCAGACTTTCGCGGAGGAAAATAAAAAATATATCTGTCACTGGTTCACGGTGGACGATTTAAATCACTTGAAGCGCGGCGGACGCGTCAACGCGGCGACGGCTTTATTTGGCACCATGCTGGCGATTAAACCCGTTTTACACGTCGATGACGAGGGACATTTAATTTCCATGGAAAAAGCGCGGGGGCGTCGGGCGTCTATTTTGTCACTGGTCGAGCATATCAAAAAAACGGCGGTCAACCCGGAAAAATATGATGTCTTTATCACGCATGGCGACTGTCTGGACGACGCGCAATTTTTAGCCGACGAAGTCAGAAAGGCCGTGCCGGTTCATGATATTCATATCAGCTATGTAGGCCCGGTGATCGGCTCCCATACCGGACAGGGCGTCGTGACGCTGTTCTTTTTCGGAACGCCGAGATAAAAACAACGGCGGACAGGAAATAAAACGCTTTATTTATTAATATTTATCAATATAAATATTAATATAATATTTATTAATATAATAACAAACACGCGATTCATCCCCCGCTTATGGAAAGCGGGGATGTTCTGAACTTGCGCGTATAAATATTCATAAACAAAATTCATCCCCTTTCCCGTTTATAATTAAACTTTATAATCAGGAAAGGGGATTATTTTTATTTAATTCCCGATATAATCCGGGCTTTTTAAAAAGACTGAGAAATCGCCGTAATTCGTGAAAAATTTATGCTTATTATCTTTCGCCAAGGCGTAATAATAATACTCCGTCTCGGCGGGATACAACGCCGCGTCAATCGCTTCCGCGCCCGGATTGGCAATCGGCGTCGGCGGCAGTCCGGCGTGTTTATATAAATTATACGGCGAATCCAATTCCAAATCGCCTGACGTAATCGGCGCGTGATCCAGAATATATAACAACGCCGCGTCAATCTGTAATAATCCATAAGTCCCCTGACGGTTGCCGGGCCCCTCCAAGCGATTATATATCACAGAAGCGATATTCGCGCCGTCCGTGCCGTCCGTTTCTTTCTCTATCAAAGACGCGATAATCATAATATCCTGAATCGAATAACCGCGCTCCCGCGCCGTTTCAAATCCCTCGGCGCGTTCGTCGATTTTCTTCGCGCAGTTACGCAACAATCTATTTAACGCCCGTTCGGGATTCTCCGGTTGATAAAATTCGTAAGTATCCGGGAATAAATAGCCCTCCAGTCTATTTATATCTTGATAATTATCACTATTATCTATAAAATTATAATCAAATTCAGAATTAATCGCGGCTTGTGACAAACTATCCCAATCCGATACGCCGTTATTTTCCAGTCTAATCAATATATCCCGTACCGTCGCGCCCTCCGGGAACGTGACGCGCACAGTGGGAATGGGCGTCGGCGTCGGCGGGGGGCCGTTGATAATTCTTTTAATCACGCGTCCCGGATTCTGTCCGATTACCGCCGATAATAACAGCGTCCCCGCGATAAAGCATAGCAATATCCCAAATTTCATCGCTTTTTTACTCATGTTTTATATCTTTCCCCTAATTTCATGTAAAATCTAAAAAATTTTCTATCCGATTTGCGAAAGCCATTGTATAAAAAGCGTACATTCAATCAGCAATTCGATTATGGGACAAACAATAAATAATACGATCACATTTCCGATCTTATATCCCGCTTTTCCGCCTATCCACGCAAGTATAATCCAAAACGTCAAAAATATTATAAATATAACGAAAGACAGCAAGATATAAAGCCATAATTTTCCAGCGCACCAATATGCCGCCCACAACGCGATCGGAT
>CAJOFP010000302.1 GCA_905233795.1 uncultured Oscillibacter sp.
AAAGCGGGTTTCCCGAAATTCAAGAAAAAGGGAAAATCCGACCCGAAGATGTATTTCGTGAGAAACGGCGCGAAACAGCCGATTATCTGTCAGCGGCATAGAATCAAAATTCCGACGCTCGGATGGGTAAGATTAAAAGAATACGGATATTTGCCAATAAACGGGTCTATTATAAGCGGAACGGTGTCAATAAGAGCCGGAAAGTTTTTTGTGTCGGTTTTGTCGGAAGTCCCGGACAGGAAAAAACAAACGCCTGAGACAAGCGGAATCGGCGTGGATTTGGGAATCAAAACTTTTGCGACGGTTAGTGATAACAGAATATTTAAGAATATAAATTACACAAAAGAAATACGGCGTTTAGAAAAACGCTTGCGCCGTGAACAGCGAAAACTTTCGAGGAAATACGAGAGTTTTCAAACAAGAAATTTGAAGCAAAATAATATGAAAGGAGAAGCTACCCGACAAAATATCCAAAAACAACGGTTATTGATACAGAAAATTTATTACAGGCTGGACTGCATACGGACGGATTATTTAAATAAAACGATTGCGGAGTTGGTGAGAACCAAACCGGCGTATATCGCAATAGAAGATTTAAACGTCCGGGGCATGATGAAAAACCGGCATTTATCAAAAGCCGTATCGAATCAGAAATTTTATGAGTTCAGAGCGAAATTAACCGCGAAATGTGTGGAGTACGGCATAGAATTGCGGATTGTGGATCGTTTTTATCCGTCGTCAAAGACCTGTCATCGTTGTAAATGTATCAAACGCGATTTGAAATTAAAAGACAGGGTTTATTCCTGTGCTTGCGGTTATACGATAGACAGGGATTTGAACGCCGCTTTGAATCTGAGAGATACGGATTGCTATAGAATCGCCTAAAATTTTCAGTACCGATGGCTAATCGGGAATTTACGCCCGTGGAGAGTACAAGAACCTGTGATTAGCGTCTAATTTATTAGCGCGAAAGCATACTCATCCTTATAGAAGCGGGAATTTTCTCAATATGGGTATATTTGTCCATATTTCGAGTAGCAGTTAGAAATTTATGACGCGAATCGCTACAGTAGAACGCGTTCTGGTGGCGCGGGAGACGGCGTGCGGGCATGACTGCGCGTCGTGCGGCGGGTGCGGCGCGGCGGGACGGATGATTTACGCCAAAGCGAAAAATCCCATCGGCGCGGAACCGGGACAGCGCGTCATGATTCAAAGCGCGAGCGCGGATTTGCTGGGCGCGGCGGCGATTGTGTATTTACTGCCTCCGGCGGCGTTTTTAATCGGCTATTTGATTTTTTCGGCGTTGACGGATATGACGGTTATTAAATACGCCGGAGCCGTTTTCATGCTGTTCGCGGGACTTATACCGGCGTTTTTGTATGACCGGCGCATGAGAAAACGCGGCGATATTGTTTTTAAAATTATAAAATTATTATAAATAGATTATATGTTTGGTTATGTAAGGCCGCCTGTCGGATTATTGCCGCCGGAAGAGATTGAACGGTTTCGGCGTATGTATTGCGGCATGTGCCATACGCTGGGGCGGCGGTGCGGCAGTCACGCGAGATTGATTTTAAATTATGATTTTACTTTCTTGGCGATTTTGCTTTCAGACGATGATGAGGATATAAAAACGGGGCGTTGTATGGTTCATCCCGTTCACGGTCGGGAGTATTATTATAATAATTATAATCAAGCCGGGGATTTAAATTTAAAATCAGGCGGCATGGATTTGGCGGCGGATGAGAGCGTTATTTTGGCATGGCGTCAGTTATGGGACGGCGTAGATGATAACGGATTATTAAAAGGCCTGAAATACCGGGGCGGAATTGAAATATTAAAACACGCGTATGAAAAAGCGGCGGCGGCGCGGCCTGAATTTGATAAAGCCGTCCGGGAGCGATTGCATGAATTAAAAGCGCTGGAAATCGCGCGGTGTAAATCGCTGGATCGTCCGGCGGATCAGTTCGCGTTATTATTGGCGTCGGCGGCGGATGAGATTGAAAATCAGACGCGCCGCCGGGTATTGGAGCAGATATTTTATCATTTGGGACGCTGGATTTATTTAATAGACGCGGCGGATGATTTGAAACGGGACGCGAAAACGGGCGATTATAATCCCGTGGCGTTGAGATTTGATTTAAAAAACGGCGTCTGGACGCCGGAAGCGCGGCGGGAGTTCGCCAATACGCTGGATCATTCGATTCAGAGAATGGCGACGGCGTTTGAGTTATGGGATTTTGGGCCGTGGAATAAGATATTAAGCGCCGTGATTTATCAGGTCCTGTTTCAAATCGGACGCGCCGTTCTGGACGGGGATTTTTATAAATATAAAAATATTAAGATATAAAATATTTTTATATTTTTTATATAATTTTTGATATATTTTTATATAATATTGATAATTGATAAATAGAAAATAAATGATATGATGTAAAAACATGTAAAAATCTAAAAATCGCGTGATAATCGCGGCGCGGGCGCGTATGGAATATATGAGAATATCGGGAAGGCGATGAAAGAAAAATGAATGATCCGTATCAGGTTCTGGGCGTTTCCGAAACGGCGACGGATGAGGAGATAAAAAAAGCGTATCGGGAACTTGTCCGGAAATACCATCCCGATAATTATCATGATAATCCGTTGGCGGATTTGGCGCAGGAGAAAATGAAAGATATAAACGCGGCGTATGAGGAAGTCACGCGGCGGCGCGGTTCGGGACGGCATGGGAGAGCGAACGCGGATTATAATAGTAATAGTAATTATAATAATAGCGGTAGTAATAATTATGATTATAATTACGCGTCGGGAGATTCGATTTTGCGTCAGGTGCGCGTGGATATACAGACGGGAAATCTGGCCCGCGCCGAGGCTTTATTGTCGCGTTACCCGGAGCGGAACGCGGAATGGAATTTTCTATACGGGACATTGTGTTTCCGGCGCGGCTGGATGGATGAGGCGCGGCATTATTATCAAACGGCTATGGAAATGGATCCGTCGAATATGGAATACCGGGAAGCGTTGAATTATATGAATCGCGGGACAAGGGCGGCTTATTCCCCGTCAGGCGCGCCGTTCGGCACGGATTTATGCTGCGGAACCGGCGGTATGTGTCCGTTTTGGTGCTGTGTCCCGCTGTTTTGCTGTTGATAATAAATAAATTATATATTATTAATGAAAATATTGAGATATTAGATATTTGAATCAGGAAAGGGAACGCGGGGATATGATCAAGAGCATGACCGGTTACGGACGGGCCAGAAAAGTTTTAAACGCGAGAGATATTACGGTTGAGATAAAATCCGTGAATAATCGTTATCTGGATTGTACGGTAAAAATGCCGCGGGCGTATTTATTCGCGGAAGATGATTTGAAACGGCGCGTACAGAAAGCCATATCACGCGGCAAGGCGGATATATTTATCACAGTGGACGCGTCGGCGGCGGATAC
>CAJOFP010000303.1 GCA_905233795.1 uncultured Oscillibacter sp.
CGGGATTTTGCGGATTGCAAAAGAAACAGGTCTGCCGATGGTATGCACGAACGACGCGCATTATTTAAGACGTGAGGACGCCGAGGCGCATGATATATTATTATGTATTCAGACAGGAAAAATATTGGAGGACGAGAATAGATTAAAATATGAGCCGCGCAATTTTTATTTGCGCAGTGAAACGGAAATGCGTGAATTGTTCCCGGATGAGATATATCCAAACGCGGTGGATAATACGGGGAAAATCGCGGAGAGATGTAATTTAGAATTTATATTCGGCAAGTATCACCTGCCGGAATTTCCGGTTCCGGAGGGATATAATAATATTAGTTATTTCAAGAAATTATGCGATGACGGGTATATAGAGAGATACGGGGATGATGATAAATATAGAGAAAAATTATATTATGAAGAAAATATGATCGAAAAAATGGGCTTTGTGGATTATTTTTTGATCGTATCGGATTTTGTCGGATACGCCCGGAGCGCGGGGATTCCGGTAGGGCCGGGACGCGGAAGCGCGGCGGGTTCGATGGTGTCTTATTGCTTGAAAATCACGGATATTGATCCGGTGAAATATGATTTATATTTCGAGAGATTTTTAAATCCCGAACGGGTCAGTATGCCGGATATAGATATGGATTTTGGCGATACGCGGCGCGGGGAAGTCGTGGAATATGTAAAAAACAAATACGGCGCGGATCATGTGGCGCAGATTGTGACGTTTGGGACGATGGCGGCGCGGGCGGCGATTCGGGATGTCGCCCGCGTGATGAATATTCCGTATGCCGAGGCGGACGCGATAGCGAAATTAGTGCCCGGCGGTCCGAGCGCCTTGCATATCAGTCTGGACGACGCGTTGAAATTGTCTAAGCAGTTAAGAGATTTATATAATCAAAAAGATTATATAAAAAAATTAATAGACATGGCGAAAGCGTTGGAGGGAATGCCCCGGAACGCGTCTACGCACGCGGCGGGCGTCGTGATTACGAAACGACCCGTATATGAATATGTGCCGTTATCTTCCAATGACGGGACGATTGTCTGTCAATACGGTATGACGACATTGGAAGAATTAGGCCTGTTAAAAATGGATTTTCTGGGATTAAGAAATTTAACGGTTTTAGACGACGCGGTCAGGATGGTACGGGAACGGGAGCCGGATTTTAAATTAGATTCTATCCCGGATAATGATATAGAGACTTTTGAAATGATTTCGCGGGGACAGACTTCCGGCGTATTTCAATTAGAATCTGTCGGGATCACGGGCGTCTGTACGGGATTGAAGCCGAAAAATATAGAAGATATAACGGCGGTCATCGCGTTATATCGTCCGGGGCCGATGGATTCAATTCCAAGATTTATCGCCTGTTCGCAGGATAAAAATCTTGTAAGCTATAAACACCCGTTATTGGAGCCGATTTTATCTGTCACTTATGGGTGTATTGTCTATCAGGAGCAGGTAATTAGAATCTTTCAGGAACTGGGCGGCTATTCGCTCGGACAGGCGGATTTAGTGCGGCGGGCGATTTCCAAGAAAAAAGCGGCGCAGATTATACATGAAAAAGACGCGTTTATTCACGGCGATTTGTCGCGCAATATATCCGGCTGTGTCGCGCACGGGATACCGGAAAATATCGCGGAAGAAATTTATCAGGAAATTTACGATTTCGCCAATTACGCGTTTAATAAAGCCCACGCGGTGGCGTATGCCGTGATCGCGTATCAGACGGCGTATTTTAAATGCCATTATCCGGCGGAATATATGTCGGCTTTATTGAGTTCCGTACAGGGCGGCGCGGGCAAGATGAAAATCGCGGATTATATACGGGAGTGCCGCGAATGGGGAATTGATTTACTGCCGCCGGATATAAACGCCTCGCGGGACGGCTTCACGGTGGAATTAATAAAAAAATCAGGGGATATAGATAATAATAATATAAATTTATATGGTATCAGATTTGGCTTGGCGGCGATTAAGAATATAGGCCGGGGACTGGTTCTGGATATTCTGAAAGAGCGCGAACAAAACGGGTTATTTATTTCTCTATATGATTTCTGTGAACGCTGCGCGGATATTGATAAACGGGCGCTGGAAAATTTAATCCGCGCCGGGGCTTTTGATTCCACAGGCGCGAAAAGATCGCAATTAATCGCGGTTTATGAAAAAATAATGGACGCCGTTGATGAAAACCGCAAGCAAAATATTCAGGGTCAGTTGGATTTCTTTTCGCTGGATGATGATAAAAATAATAATAAAAATAATAAATTACTGGAAATCCCGTTGCCGGACATACCGGAATTTTCAGACCGGGAACGGGCGCAAATGGAACGTGAAACAACGGGTTTATATTTATCCGGGCATCCTATGCGGGCGTATGAAATTATATTAGAACGCTTAAAAGTTCCGTCTATCGGGGATATATTAAATGATTTTTCGCGGGACGGCGGGCCGGTCAAATTCGCCGACGGGCAAATG
>CAJOFP010000304.1 GCA_905233795.1 uncultured Oscillibacter sp.
TTATTTTCCAGCCAGTGAAAGAAATCGCTTTCAGAATCCCGCAAGACGTGGAAAAAGGCGTCCGCGTATGATCCGAGCGCGTCCCGCAGGGCGTTTTCGTGTAAAATACGCAAAGAAATTTCCGGCCTTGGATCTGTCAGACAGTCATGCAGGGCGTCCAGATTGCGCCCGTACCAGTCCGGCAGGGATAATTCACGCTTTAAAATCTCATGTAATTCCTCACGATTGTGAATTTCCGCGCCGTCTATGATGATTATTTTCATTTATGACGCGTCCTCCCCGTAGAGCGCCTCAAAGGTCTCATAGTGATCTTCGGTATAATAAATTAAATTTTCTTCAGTCGGCAAATCCGTGGAATAGACCAGACGTTTCGCGCCCCGACGGTTTGCGCCGAGCGTGTCAATATCACATTCCGCGTAAGTATGACCGGTCGGCAAAACGCCCTCGTAATTTCCGAAATAACTTCCGCCGATACATTTCCCCGGCGCGTATGCTTCCAAACCGCCGCCCGTCCAGCCTAATTCCCGCGCTTCTTCTTTTGTGATAAAATTATCCGGCAGATGTCCGTACACATGAATATACAGCGCGACATCTTCTTTAGAGCTATAAACGCCGGTTTCCGATATAAGCGCGCTATCATTCGCGTCGTCAATTTCGTCAATTTCGCTGATTTCATAAACTTCGTCATTTATACCCGCGATTTCCCCGGCGTTCGTCCCGTCGCTTATATCGCTTATATTATCAATTTCCCCGGCGTCGGCGTTATCGCCTGTATCAGCGACTTCCCCGGCGTTTGAATCAATCGACGTTTCTATATTTTCTGTATTTTCCATATCAGGAATTGAGATATTTTCCGATTCCGTGACGCCGTCGCAAGATGTCAGCGACAGAGTCAGCGCCAAAAATGAAATAAAAGCCGGAATAAACCGCCGCATTTCCCTCACCCTTTCAAATTTATTTTATTTATTTTATTTTTATAAATTTATAATATATCACGAACCCGCGTTTAAGACAAGAGATAGCGTCAATAATAATCCGGCGAGACGACGGAAATTAAAGGCGAATCCTATTGACATTAGATTGCGTATATTTATAATAAAATAAAAGTATAAATATTAATATTTGTGAGGCTGTATTATGAATGTTTACGATTTTGACGGGACAATATATTATCCTGATTGTACAATCAGTTTTGCGATTTGGTGCGCCAACCGGCATCCCAAGCTCTGGTTTACGTTCTTTCCGAAAGCGGTCAAAAATCTGATTTTATATAAAGCCGGAAAAATGCCGCGCTATCAAATGGAGCGTCAATTCTTCAGCTTTTTAAGTATGGTCGATGATTACGACGTTCAGGTTGAGAAATTCTGGGATAAGCATGAGAAAAGAATTTCAGCGTGGTATCTCGCGCAAAAAAAGCCCGACGATTTGATTATCAGCGCGTCTCCGGCGTGTATTATTGAGCCGATAGCCAGAAGGCTTGGCGTACAATATATGGCGACGGAATATGATCCTGAATATAATGTCTTTTTAAATAATCTGATGTACGCGAAAGAGAAATCCAGATATATGATTGATCACGGTTTTCCGGTTATTGATAATTTTTATCGCATCTGGTTATTGAAAAAGCGCAAAAAGTCATAGATTGGCCGGAAATGGACGCGAATACAATGAAAGAAGTCCGCCGTAAAATAGATACGGGAACGTCTATGCACTTGGATTGAGACGGCTTGCGATAAAATAAACGGCATTTAAATAAAAATAGGAGTTATAAATATCATGTACGCGCTTGTATATGACTTTGGCACCACAGCGGTGAAAGCGTGTCTCTTTTCCGTCGGGGAAAATATCCGAATGTTAGCCCACGCCAACGCGGGATACGCGCTTTATATTCTCGACAACGGAGGCGCCGAACAGGATACGGAGGAATGGTGGCGGGCGATCATAACCGCTACAAGAGAACTGTTTCAAAAAACGGATGTCCGTCCATCGGAAATCTCGGCGATGTCGTTTTCGGCGCAAATGCAGGGCGTCGTACTGGTTGACAAAGACGGCAACGCTTTGCGGCGTCCCATGAGTTATATGGCTCAGCATCTCAAACTGTAACGCGTTTAAGCTGTTCAAGAATTTATGGATTAACCGGACAGCTTCCATGAGCGTAAAAGACCCGGTATGGAAATATAACTGGGTCAGAAACCATGAGCCTGAGATTTTTCAAAAAGTTTATAAATGGCTGGATGTAAAAGATTATCTTGTCGCAAGATGTACGGGCAATATTACGCGTACAGTCGATTCGGCTTTTTCCACGTTTCTATATGACACGCGCAAAGGCAAAGAAAGATGGAATCTGGATTTGGCAAGAATGTATGACGTAAAGCCTGAACATCTGCCGATATTAATTCAATGTTCGGACGAAGCCGGAAAACTTACATCGAAAGCCGCGAAAGAACTTGGACTGCCGGAAGGTCTGCCGGTTTTCGGCGGTGGCGGCGACGCGACTTTAACCGGTCTCGGCGCGGGATGTTCCGAAGTCGGCCAGACGCATATTTATATAGGCACTTCCGGGTGGGTGTCCACGCTGATGGATCATCAGGCGGTTGATTTTATTTCCATGATTACCGGCGTAATGGCCGGAACGCGGGGATATTATAATTATTTCGCCGAAATGGAGACGGCGGGAAAATGTCTGGAATGGGCGAAAGATCACTTGGCGCTGGATGAAATCGGCGTATACGCGCGGGAAGCGCGCATGGCGGACGATTTGGAAAGCGGATATATCAGCCTTTATGATTATCTGACGAAAGAAGCGGGTCAAGTCCCGGCGGGCTCTAACGGCGTCATATTCGCGCCGTGGCTGCATGGCAATCGTTGTCCGTTCGAGGACAGTTCCGCCGCCGGAATCTTTTTCAATCTCAAACTTGACAACGGCAAACGCGATATGATACGCGCAACGCTGGAAGGGATTTGTTTTCATTTGCGCTGGATGCTGGAATGCGAGACGGCGAAAGTAAAGACATCTGATCGGATTCGATTTGTGGGCGGCGGCGCGTTGTCGCCGGTAACATGTCAAATGCTCGCGGATATTACCGGGCGCGTCATTGAAACGGTGGAATCGCCGCAGGACGCGGGCGCCGTAGGCGCGGCGGCGTTGATCGCGCTTGGCATGGGCGTTATCAATTCGCCTGAAGCGGCCGGAAAAATGATAACGGTCAACGCGGTCTATTATCCCAATAGCGCAAACAAAGCCGTTTATGACAGAAATTATCGGGTTTTCAGAAAATTATATAAAAATAACGCCGCCGCTTTTCAAGCGTTAAACGGCGCGTTGGAAGAAAAATAAAAAAATTTTAAAAAAATCTTGACAAGGCTGTCAGGATATGTTATTTTAATTTTATCAGTTAGTTATCGCTAATTGATAAAATTAAAATATTTTTATATTAATATTAAAATATAAAAATCGGCGCGGAAACAGGCGTTTATTTTTTTATTTTATAAGTTAGCTTTAACTAATCGCGTTTTATCGCTTTTTTTCAGGGCATAATATAATTTATATTATATAAAAATATTTCATAAAAGCGAGGTAATGAATCATGAGCAAAGTAGCGGTCGTATTCTGGAGCGGCACGGGCAACACGGAGACAATGGCGAATTGTATCGCCGAGGGAGCGCGGGACGCCGGCGCGGAAGTCGAACTGGTACAGATCAACGACGCGGCGGACTTCCCCCCGGAACGGGTCGCGGAGTTCGACGCGATTGCGTTTGGCTGTTCCAGTCAGGGCAGCGAACAGCTGGAGGAAAGCGCGTTTGAACCGATGTTCGCCGCGCTGGAAAATAATCTGGCGGGCAAAAAAGTCATGTTATTCGGCTCTTACGGCTGGGGCGACGGTCAATGGATGCGCGATTGGCATGACCGCGCCGTTGCCGCCAAAGCGCAGTTGGCGGATGAGGATTTCATTGTCAACGAGACGCCCGACGATGACGCGCAGGACACTTGCCGCGCTAACGGAAAATATCTTGCCAACTGGTAATAAAAATAATTTAAAATCATAAATAAAATAATCCGAAACATGATTTTTCGTCAAAATACGGGAAGATCATGTTTCGGATTTTATATTTTTTATATTTTTATTATATCTGTTCATAAATTGTTCATAAATTTTTTTAGCGTGGTTTCAATTTCGGGTTTTATACTCTCCCATGCTTTGAAACGCTTTCAAGAGAAATAAAAAAATAAAATAAAAAGGCGGTGAATTATGCGACAGGAGATTATATACCGGCACGAGTGGAAGCATGAAATAAATTTCGCGGATTTAATATCAATTCGACAGCGTTTGCAAGCCGTGGCGCGGACGGATCCGCACGCGAAAGACGGCAAATATTTTATAAGAAGTTTATATTTTGATAATTTATACGACAAAGCGTTACGGGAGAAAATCGACGGGGTAAACCGGCGC
>CAJOFP010000305.1 GCA_905233795.1 uncultured Oscillibacter sp.
CGCGCCGGACAAAAGAATCTCCCGGACTTTATTATATTTCGGATCTGTCGCCCGATTGTTTTCCAAAACACGCGTCAGACGCCGCAGACAATCCGTTTCCTCCGACGTCAAATCTCTCAAATCAGAATCATCGCTCTCTTCCTCTTCTTCAGAATATAATGCGGACATCACGGAAGAATTGATTTTATCTGCACTTTCCGCCCATGACAGCATTTTTTTCGCGGTATTTTCTCCCGCGATCATGGTACTGCCGATCCGCCTTAATAATAACGTGGACATAAAGCCCCCGCCTTTGACGCGTTTGGACAGCATCGCGCAAAATTCCTCCGCGATTTCATACGCCTGACGCAAATAGCCGGTCAGCTGAAGCGCGTCCCGTTCCCCATAGAGTTCCACATGAATTTTTTTCAAATACGGCTCCCCGGTCTCCGGATTGATATGACTTTCCAAATAATCCCGCGTTCTGCGGACAATACAGCGCACATATGGATTGCACGTCCGCACAAATTCATCGTCTTGATATAATTCCCGCACTTTTCTTTTTTGAAAGCGTTCCATTTTATCAAACATATCCACAGGCAGAACAAATTCATCGTCGGGTATATCCAACTGTGAACGAAGCGTTTTAATTCGGCGTTGACCGTGATGAAATTCCGCGGCGGACGGAAACGGATTTCTCATAATATTCCACATCTCGCCGTCGCCCTCCGGAGGCGGTACGGCGCCGACCGCGTAATTTAAACCCGTTTTCGCCCGCATCCGCCATACGCTGTATGAATTTCCCATAATATTTTCCGCGTGTCCGCCCCGCGCCAGTATATCCAAAAGATCATACGCCTCTATCGCGTTGACCTGCACCGGCGTGGCCGTCGCCAATAATACGCTGTGAGCCTGTACGGAAATTCTTCGCATAAATTCCAATAAATTATTGGGCGTTCCTTTGTGTTTGTCCGCGTCCTGATTGAGATTCTTCCGCCGCGCTCTGTGAGCCTCGTCACAGATCACGCAGTCATAACGCTGATCCAGAAGCCGCTCCGCGTTTTCCGTTCTGGCCGTGATAATCCCCTGAGAGACAATGCCGATTCTTCGCGGACAGCGTAAAATACCCAGCGGATATTCAAATCCGTTTTCGTCCCGCCATGATCCGCCAAGCCAGACGGCGGACGGCAAATCCAGCATGGAGAATATCTCTTCCTGCCATTGATCCAGTAAATTTTTCGGGGCTATAATCAAAATCGGTCTGTCGCCGTAAAGCGCGATTAGCTTCGCGGCCATAGCAAGCTGAAGCGTCTTGCCAAGACCGACCATGTCCGCCAATAACAACCGCGCCCCGCTGTCCGTCTGATGCTCCTGAAAAGCGCGTGATACAAAATATTTCTGATGTTCCCAAAGCCCGGATTCTTTTCGATAGACCGGCTCTTCCGCCACAACGGACGCAATATCCGGCTTTTCCTGTTCCCGCCAGCCTTTCAGCGTCAACGGGGTTCGATTGGCGACGCGCCGCATATCGGCGATAATAAAATCGCTCAACGGCACGGCGGCGTAATGATTCCAGAAAAAATCAAACTCTTCCCGCGCCCATGTTACGGATTCTATACCGTCATCTTCCCAGACGATTTCATAATTGCTTGTCAACGCGCTTTTCGTCTCGTTCATGCTTCCGATAAACGCGACCGCGCTTCCGTCCGCGTAAGTAATCACGCCCGCTTTACCGTGCATAAGACCGTAAATCTCATCCGGCAGGACGCGGATTCGCATTTTACCGGAAGATAATAAATCATACAGCCGTTTTAACCGTTCAGACGCGGCGGGAGACGCGAAAGCCTCCTCCGGTTTATAATCGCACCATTCGCGTTTCATACTCCGTTTCGCCAAAGCCGCGATTTTCACGTCTTGCGCGTCAAGACCGCTGTTGCAGATAATTCTCACGGTTCCCTGTACCTGTTCCATCGCTTCCCCGGCGATTTCCAGAACCGACGAACAAAAATACCCCGCGATTCGATCATAAGAAACCGCGCCTTTTAAACGCTTCGTCAGGAATCCCTCTCCCATATCCGTCTTTCTGGAAGAATATCTTTTCAGCATTTTATACAGCCTTTCCCATCCAAGCGGCGAAAATATAAATAAAAATAATATAAAAATTAAACCCGGTCATTGTCAACCAGCGTGTACAAATGCGACGCCATTTCCGCGCACTGTCTCCAATGCGGCATCGTGTCAATATCTTTCGATTCCGCCAGAAAAGCGAGCAGTTCTTTGAGCATATCCCGCCTTTGCCAATAATCCGGGACCGCGTTTTTCAAATGCCATAAGCCCTTTTGCGGATTCTCGTCCTCTTGACAAAAGTCCCTTCTTTTCCGTCGCCTTTACGTACTTCGTATCCGAAATGGTCATGCGCCGATTACAGTACGGCTCGTATACGGATACGCTGTTGTTGATGAAGCGTTTTCAGGAGGCGGCGCAGGCG
>CAJOFP010000306.1 GCA_905233795.1 uncultured Oscillibacter sp.
TACAGGGCTATCTGGAAATATCAAATACGGATTTCGCCAACGAGATGACACGCGTGATTGAGTCGCAAAGATCGTTTCAGTATATGATTCGGATGATTCAGACTTCGGATGAAATTACTACGACGGTGAACAGCCTGCGTTAGATTATATAATAATATAATATAAATAATATAATAGGGGAATATCGGAAAAACGGGGGAATGGCGGAGATGGAATTGAAAAAGCAGTCTCAAACGGATATTAAAAATTATGATGAGCTTTCGTCACTTGAGATTGACACGTTACGGGAGATCGGGAGTATCGGCACGGGCAACGCCGCCGCCGCGCTGTCGTCGATGTTGTCGCGCAACGTGCGGATTACGCTTCCCGAAGTGCGGATTATGGGCTATAACGAGGCTATAGAATGGATCGGCGGCCCGGAAGCGATTACAGCCGGGGTACTGGTCAAAATCAGCGGGCAGATGAACGGGATTATGCTGGCCGTACAGTCGCTGGATTTTATAAATTTAGCGCTGGGGAGTACGCTGGAAAAGCAGATTCAGGATTACAGCGAGTTGCAGGAGCTGGAGCGTTCGTGCTTGATTGAAGTCGGCAATATTATGATTTCGACGTTTATCAACGCGCTGTGCGGTCTGGCGGATTTGACGGTTGAATTGACGGTGCCGAGTTTGTCCGTGGATATGCAAGGGGCGATTTTGACTGTCCCGATGGCGGAATTTGGCGGACAGACGGATTATTTAATGACGATTGGCGCCGACTTCGTATGTGACGGACAGGCGGTTCCCTGTCATTTGTTGTTATCCCCGGATATAAGATCGTTAAATTTCCTGTTGCGCAAACTGGGCGTCATGGAATAAAATAGATATAATAAAATTTATAATATAAAAATATGAAAATAATAAATAAAAATATAAAAAAATATAAAAAATCCGGAGGGGACGCGATGACGGGGATGAGAGCGGATATGAAGATAGATATAATAAAAATGGGCATGGAACCGGGTAAGACGGCGCGAAAGCTGGGCATGGTGCGATGTTGATTAATCAGCCGCAAAAACTGACGGTCGGAATCGCGGATATGAAGATATTGCAATGGAACGGCGAACTGGTTACTTACGCGCTTGGTTCGTGTATCGGAATATGTTTATATGACCCGAATTTGAAATTAGGCGCTTTGATTCATATTATGCTGCCTTTAAATATGGAAGCCGGACGGAAAAACACGATGAAATACGCGGACACGGGGATTCGTGAGACGTTGCGGCAATTAGAGGCGAAAGGGGCGCGCAAACCGCGTATGATCGCCAAAATCGCGGGCGGGGCCAAGATGTTTGAAGTCACCGAGGGGAGCAGTCTGGGCAATATCGGACAGCGCAATATAGAAAGCGTGCGGATGAATTTAAAACGCGAAGGCGTGCGGATCGCGGCGGAAAACGTGGGCGGCTCCGTGGCGCGGACGCTGTCGTTTTTCCCGGAAACGGGCGAAGGCCAAATTCGGGCTTACGGTCAGCCGTTGATTATTTTATAAGAAAATATTATAATAATATATATAATATAATCAGCGAAAGAGATAAAAAAATAAATATAACGGGATGATGATATTTTCGGAAGCGAAGGGGGATTTATAATATTATGGCGGATAAAAATGATAAAAATGAAATCCTGCTGGAATCGGGGACGAATGAAATTGAAATCATGGAGTTCACGGTCGCGGGGAATCTGTACGGGATTAACGTGGCGAAAGTGGACGAGATCATGCTTTCGCAACCCGTAAAAGACATGCCGCACACAAACCCGTCAGTGGAGGGCATTTTCCGTCCCCGCGATACGGTGATTACGGTGATCAATCTGCCCCGTTATCTGGGCCATGAGTGCGAAAATCAGGAGAAAGATTTATTTATTATCACGAATTTCAATCAAATGAATATCGCGTTCCGGGTTCATACGGTGATTGGGATTTCCAGAATCTCGTGGACGGCGATTCAGAAGCCGGATAAAGCGATCAGCGGTTCCGGAGAATCGGTGGCGACGGGAATCGCGCATTGCAACGGCGAATTGGTCACGATTTTGGACTTTGAGAGAATTATAGCCGAAATCGCGCCGGAAACCAGCATTCAAATGGATGAGATTGACCGGCTCGGCCCCAGACAGCGGGTGCAGAAGCCTATAGTCATGGCGGAAGACTCGGCGTTATTGGCGAAAATGATTCAGGACGCGTTGACGAAAGCCGGCTATACGAATCTGCGGCATTTCTCGAACGGTCTGGAACTGTGGGAATATCTCACGCGTCTGAAGAAAAACGATTCGGTTCAGGAGAACGTGTCGCTGATTATCACGGATATTGAAATGCCGCAAATGGACGGGCATAGACTGACGAAACTGGTCAAAGACGATCCCAAACTGCGAGCTGGGCGCGGATGAACAGCTCAGCAAGCCGGAAATCGGGCATTTAGTCGCCGTGATTGACAGATTGCTGGAAGAAAAAGAATAAAATAAAATAAAATAAATATAAAATCGCGTCCCTGTCCCCTTTTCTGATGATTAAAATTAAATTAATTAATTTAATTAAAATTTTAATGAAAATTATCGGAAAGGGGGAACGGGGAAATATTATATAATAATAAATATAATAAAAATAAAAGGGGGCGGGGCGGATTCATGCGCCGCGTGGAAATATGCGTACACCGGGAACAAAGCGCGCCGTTATCCGCCGCGCATTTGTTATTTTTATTATCGGGAATCTGGAGCCTGTTATTATTTTTATCCGGCGCGCCGCCGTTTGATTTTCCGACATGGCCGGTCTTGTTATGCGGCGGATTGTCGGGTTTTGTCTTATGGCTGCTGGGACGTAAAAACTGGAACGCGTCTGTCCGCGCCATGCTGATTTTTATCGCCGCGTGGCTGATTTGCTTTTTTTTCCTGCGCGGCGTAATCCGGGGACAGATCGCCGCGTGTATGATCGCGTTTTTCGGCGGACAAACGGCGCCGGTAAAATTCACGGAGACGGCGTGTATGCTGGCGGCTTTGATCTCTTGGATGATTTTTACGCTGGAATACGCGCTGGAAAGTCATTTGATTCCGTGGCTGGCGACGACGGCGGCGGCGCTGGCGGGGCCGTCGATTGGAATCCGGCCCACAGTGGAATCGATTGTCATGGCGTTTATATTTCAAATTTCGTTTTGGACCATGCACGAGGCGGGACTGCGTCAAAGCCGTTCGGATTTTCCGTTGCGAAACCGGAGCCGCGTGACTTCCATGGCGGCTTTCAGCGTCACGGGACTGCTGGCGGCGGCATGTCTGATCGCCGCGCCGCTGGCGTCGCGGGATTCGGATAAAATTTACGAACCGGTTTATAAACTGGAAAGCGCGTTTCATTCCGTATTGGCGCGGATAACGGGACGCGTGGCGCGTTCGGATTCTGAAGGGATAATCAATCGCGGAAACCGGGTTCCCGTCGGCGCGGTACAGCTGATTTTAAAATCAGATCAATCGCCGACGCAACCGGTTTATCTGCGCGGATTCAGCGGCGGGGATTATACCGGCGGCGCGTGGGAACGCGCCGATGACGACGCGATTTTTTATCGTATCGCCGAAAATTTAAATAATAATTTAAATTATTATTCAGGCTTCCGGGAAGAATATAATAATATACCGGATGAGATATTCAATTTAAAACGCCGCGTCGCCGGGACGTTTTATACGATGTATTTCGGCTTAAACGCCCAGATTCAGGACGCGCCGGAGCCGATTTCTCTATGGATTTCGCATACGGACGGCCATTATCGCAATTTATACGCGCCGTATTACGGCTGGCGCGACTCAAGCTATGACGGCGAGGGTTATTTATGCCAATTTTACGAGCAAAACGATATGCGCATTGACTGGGATTCCACTCCGGAAATATTTAATTTCGACTGGTTTCGCCAAGTACGCGACAGCTATATAAAAGAAACGCAAGAGCAATATACCCGCGTCCCGGAAGAAATATTGCCCCGTTTGAACGCTTTATGCCGTGAATTTTTAAATAATAATAAAAATAATACTATCACGCCGGAGGAAGTGACGGCGTTTGTGTTATACACCCTGCAAAGTAAAGCCGAATATTCCCTCACGCCCGGCTGGATTCCGTGGAATCAGGAGCCCGTGGAATATTTTTTATTTGAAAACGGACGCGGATATTGTCAGCATTTCGCGGCGGCGGCGTGTTTGCTCTATCGTTTATGCGGCGTCCCGGCCCGGTACGCGACCGGTTATGTCGCTTGGCCGGAACAGTTTCAGACATTTCTGGATTTTCAGGAAGTTCAGGATTTAAATTCCGGTCTGATCCCTCCGCGTGATTATCATGACATATTCGACGCGTCGCCGGATGATTTTACGCCGCGTGTATATCAACGCGCCGTCTTGACGGACGCGTCCGCCCACGCGTGGGTTGAGATATTTTTACCGGATTACGGCTGGACGCCTGTGGAAGTCACGCCGTCTTCAGACGGGACGATCTCGGCGTCTTGGCCCGGTCTGGACGGCGACGCCGTGCGCGATTTTCTAACCGCTTTGCGCAAATCCGCGCCGAATTTATCCCGGAACGCGCAAAATAATTTCAATTCCGGCACTTCTGATTCTCTTATCCTGTCTTTTTTTACCCGTTTCAATCGCGCCGATTTAAAAAAATATTTTACCCGCGCCGGACTTGTTATTTTAATTTTATGCCCGGTCTGCGCGTGTTTGTTTTATTATCTCCGCCGCGAACGACGAAAACGCGCTTCCTGCCGCGCCGTTCCATGCTTCGCTTCGCCGGATTTTATAATAATTTAGATAATTTAAATAATTTTGACGAGTTTCAGGAAGAGAATTTCCCGGAAAAATTATCGCAAATGATCCCGGAGATTAATCTATCCGATTCGCGCCGCTTTTTCGAGACGGTTCAAATGGCGGCTTACGGTTCGCCGGAAAGTCTGACGGATGAGCAAAAACAAAATAATGACGCCTTCGCCCGTCGGATTTATGACCGCGCCGCCCGTTCTGTCGCGTCCGGGATTCGTCCGCGCTGGTGGAAGCGGCCTTTATTTCAATATTTATTTTTATAATTTTTATAATTTTTATAACGCTAATAAAATTTAAAACGCCCCCGGCGCGTCTGACGCGGCGGGGGATAAAAAAACGGAAACGCGCCCCCAACATCGAAAGGAGTGAAACTCCAAAGGGTACGCGTTTCCGTTTTGCGTATCAGCCGGACGGTAACAATTCACAAAAGAAAATAATTCGCGTAATCCATACCCGGCTTACGAACAAGACAAATATATGGGTATAATAGCCCCGCGGTCTGGAGATCAAACTCCAGTGCGTTGAGCAATATTACTACTCGGCGTAGGGTAACGGGTGTTTGCGCCACCTGTCTCCCGCCGCTCTTTATATTTCTTGATTTTATCATAGCATATATCCGTCAAAAACGCAAGCGCGTTTTGAGAAGAATTTTAAAATTTGCAAAATTCGGGATAACAGCCAAAATTCACTATTTTATTTTATAATATTTTCCGGTATGAAAAGCGGATGGATAAAAAATGAAAAAGATATTTATTTTAATATGCGCGTCCGTATTTTTGACCGGCTGCGCGCCGTTGCTGGAACGGCAATCCGTAACCGTAGAGCCGCACAGCAGTAAATTTTGGGAGAGCGAGGCCGCCGGTACGCTCCGGGCGGAAAGCCATCAGGATATTGTAAATGATTTATTATTATTAATCGACCGCCATGAGGAAAACGCGACAATACGATTATATCATTTTGAGGATGATTTAACCGTATCGGACACGCTGGAAAAGGCGGCCATGGAAATTCAGAAAGAAACGCCGCTGGGGTCTTACGCGGTTTCGTATATTACGTCATCCAGTCAGGCGCAACGGGGCTATTATGAAGTCAAATTGCAAATCGGCTATCGGCGGACGGCGGAGCAGTTGCGGGCGATTGTAAACGCGACCAGTACGGAAGCGGTATATAGTTTATTGCGGGACGCTTTGAGACAAGGCAAACCGGAATTAGCGGTTCGCATTGGCTATTGGGGATCGGACGGTCAGGCGCGTGTGGAAGAAGCGGTCAATCGTCTGCGGGAGGAGCGTGAGACGCCGGAAGATTTTAATCTAAACGCAAGCCCGGATTTCAATCCCGACGCGGACGCGACGCCGGATTTTAATTTAAACGCGGATATAAATCATTTAGATTTAGATATAAATAATATGAGTAATCATGACGATAATAGTAATAATATAAATATAAATCAGGCGGAGGCGGATATAAAAGAAGCTGAA